>NZ_JBFTRC010000252.1:0-7308 GCF_056399325.1 Allobosea sp. 01N443 | reverse complement strand
TTCTGGTCCTTTGGCGGGCTCTTCCTGGTCGATTCGCCGGAGCAGCGCCGGTTGCGGATCCACGACTCACGTGAGCTTGCACTGCAGGATTGGTTCGGCTCGGCCGGCTTCGATCGCGACGAGGACGAGTGGCCGCGGCGCTGGGCAAAAGCCTATGTCGATTTCGCAGCCGGCGAGAAGCGCAGCTGGCTGCACCGCCAGGGCATCCGCTGGTTTCCCATCGTCGGCTGGGCCGAGCGCGGCGRCTATCTCGCAACCGGGCATGGCAATTCGGTGCCGCGTTTCCACGTCACCTGGGGCACCGGCCCCGGTCTGCTCGAACCCTTCCTTCGACGCGTGCGCGAGGCTGCGGCAAGCGGGCTGGCTTCGCTGCGCTTCCGCCATCGCGTCACCGGGCTGACGAAGAGTGCAGGCGCGATCGACGGCGTCGAGGGCGAAATCCTGGAGACGAGCGGGGTCAGAGCTTCGACTATTCCTGGTTCGTGCTCGACCGGAGCATCATCGCCAAGGAGTTCGCGCTTTCCGGTTCGGAGCAGAATCCCGACGTTACCGGCAAGAGCTGGCGCAAGGTGATCGAGCGCGCCACTGCCGGCATTACGGGTCCGGTTCAGGCGTTCATGGACAAGGGCGAGGATTTCATCGTCGAGGCGGAGTTTTCGCGCCTCGTCGCGCGCATGAATGCCCTGACGGGCGACAACCTGATCGACGAGGCGCGTCTTCGCGCCGAGATCGAAGCACGCGACCGCGAGRCCAACAGCGCCTTCGGCAAGGACCTGCAGCTGACGGCTCTGCGCGGCGCACGCGCCTATATCGGCGACCGGTTGATCCGAACCGCAAGACCGCACCGCATCCTCGATCCACGGCACGGCCCGTTGATTGCTGTGCGCCTCAACATCCTGACGCGCAAATCGCTGGGCGGGCTTTTGACCGACCTGYCTTCGCGCGTGCTCGGAGACGATGGATCGCCTCTGGCCGGCCTCTATGCGGCTGGCGAAGCGGCCGGGTTCGGCGGTGGCGGGCTGCACGGCTATCGTGCACTCGAAGGAACCTTCCTTGGCGGCTGCCTGTTCTCGGGCAGGATTGCCGGACAGGAAGCAGCGCGCGCGGTTCGCTGAGTAGCGCCGGCGACCTCGCCCTGAGCGACATGAGACAGCAGCGTCCCGGCCAAATTTAGAGAAAAGCGAGAAGAACAGCGCCATTCCTCGCTTTTTAGACATGTCGTTCCGCAAACATAGGGCAGATGCAGGGCCCTCATGCCGTTCCGGCACTTTTAGCTTGCAACCGTAGCAGAAGCTGCGAAGTTCCTCAGCGGAAGACTTTGTCGATACCAAGGAGGCTCCGTGTCCTGGGTTCACTCTGTCCTGAACCAATCCCCCGAGATCGCACTCTTCTTGTCGCTGGCGATCGGATACTGGATCGGCAAGTTCCAGTTCGGGAAATTCCAGCTCGGCGGCGTCGCCGGCTCTCTGCTTGTGGCGGTCGTGATCAGCCAGGTTGGCGTCTCCATCGACAACGGCATCAAATCGGTCCTTTTCGCCCTGTTCATCTACGCGGTCGGTTTCGAAAGCGGACCGCAATTCTTCCGCTCGCTCGGCCGCCAATCGATCCGCGAGATCGTCATGGCGGCGGTCCTCGCCCTCAGCGGCCTGGCGACCGTCGTCGTGCTGGCGCGGGTGATGGGGTTGGACAAGGGCCTCGCTGCCGGCATCGCGGCCGGTGGACTGACCCAGTCGGCCATCATCGGTACCGCGAGCGCCGCCATCGGAAAGCTCGGCCTCGCAGCGGAAGAGGTGCAGCGACTGCAAGGCAATGTCGCGGTCGGCTACGCCGTCACCTATATCTTCGGCTCGTTCGGCGCGATCATCGTCTGCGTCAACGTCCTGCCCTGGCTGATGGGACGGACCATCCGCGACGACGCGATCAAGGCCGAGACCGAGCTTCTGGCTGGCGCCAAGATATATGGAGCCGGCGAACATGCCGCTGCTCCCGATCTCGTCGGACGGATCTTCCGCATCGAGGCCGGAGCCGGCAAGACCGTCGAAGACCTGGAGGCGAGCGCCCCGTCCCCCGTCAGCATCGAACGCGTCAAGCGCGGCGGCGCCTTGATTGCGGTGCAGCCTTCATTGCCGCTGACGGCCGGCGACATCGTCCTCGTCATCGGCCGACGGGTCGGCGTCGTCGGGCTGGCTCCCAAGTTGGGGCCCGAGCTGCAATCCTCGGAAGGCATGGATGTCATCGTCGTCACGCGCGACGTCGCGATCACCAATCCCGATTTCGTGCGCAAGACAGTCGCCGAAATCAATGCGGCCACCGCGGGGCAGCTCCGCCACGGCATCTATGTCATCGAGGTCAAGCGGGCCGGCAAGCCGATCGTCCTGAAGGGCGACACGATGATCGAGCCTGGCGACGTCGTCACCCTCTACGGCACGTCGGACGATGTGCAGCGCATGGCACGGATCGTCGGCAGCATCATCCTGCCCAGCGACAAGACGGATTTCGTCTTCCACGGCTTCGGCCTCGTCGTCGGCCTGCTGATCGGTCTTCTGGTCGTTCGCATCGGCTCGATCCCGCTGACGCTCGGCAGCGGCGGCGGCGCCCTGCTCTCCGGCCTCGCCTTCGGTTGGTATCGCAGTCGCAACCTGACGGTCGGCAACATGCCGACGCCGGCCTCGACCCTGCTGCGGGATCTCGGCCTCGCCGGGTTCGTCGCGGTCGTCGGGCTGCAATCGGGCCTGCAGGCGGTCAGCACGGTCCTACAAAGCGGCGTCTCGATCTTCATCGCCGGGGTCATCGTGACGATCCTGCCGCTGATCATCACCATGCTGGTTGGCCGCTACATCCTTCGCTACGACAACACGGCCATTTTCGCCGGTGCCCTTTCCGGCTCGCGCAGCGCCAATCCCGCCTTTGGCGAGGTGCTCGACAAGGCCGGCAACTCCATACCGACCACGCCCTTCGCCATCACCTACGCGCTGGCGAACGTGTTCCTCACCCTGCTAGGTCCCCTCGTCGTCGCCTTTGCCTGAACCAGCCGGAGACGCCCCATGACCATCGACTATTCGCAATATGCCAAGCTGAGCCCCTTCGAGCTGAAGGACGAGCTGATCAAGCTCGCCTCCAGCAGGGAAAACCGGCTGATGCTGAATGCCGGGCGCGGCAATCCGAACTTCCTGGCGACGCTGCCGCGACGGGCCTTCTTCCGCCTCGGCCTGTTCGCCGTCGCAGAAGCGGAACTCAGCTATTCCTACATGCAGAACGGCGTCGGCGGGTTGCCCAAGATCGCGGGCATCGAGGGCCGCTTCGAGCGCTTCACGGCCGAGCATCGCGATCAGCAGGGCGTCGTCTTCCTCGGGCGCGCGCTGAGCTATGTCCGCGACCAGCTCGGTCTTTCAGCCTCGGATTTCCTGCATGAGATGGTCGAAGGCATCCTGGGCAGCAATTACCCCGTGCCGCCGCGGATGCTGAAGGTCAGCGAGGACATCGTCCGGCAATACATCGTCAAGGAGATGATCGGCGGCTTCCTGCCGGCGGCGAGCATCGATCTCTTTGCCGTCGAAGGCGGAACCGCCGCGATGACCTATATCTTCAACACGCTGAAGCAGAACGGCCTGCTCAAGCGCGGCGACAAGGTCGCCATCGGCCTGCCCGTGTTCACACCCTATATCGAGATCCCGGAACTCGACGAATACGGGCTGGAAGAAGTCGCGATCAACGCCGACCCCAAGCAGGACTGGCAATACCCGGACAAGGAGCTCGAGAAGCTCAAGGACCCGGCGATCAAGGTGTTCTTCTGCGTCAACCCGAGCAACCCGCCTTCCGTCAAGATGGACGACCGCAGCCTGGATACGGTCGCGCGCATTGTTCGGGATCACCGGCCCGACCTCACCATCCTCACCGACGATGTCTATGGGACCTTCGCCGATAATTTCCGCTCGCTCTTTGCGATCTGCCCGCAGAACACCATGCTGGTCTACTCGTTCTCGAAATATTTCGGTGCGACCGGCTGGCGGCTCGGCGTGATCGCGACGCACAAACAGAACATCTTCGACGATCAGCTCGCAGCCTTGCCAGAGTCCACCAAGGTCGTGCTCGACAAGCGCTACGGCTCGCTGCTTCCCGATGTGCGTTCGTTCAAGTTCATCGATCGGCTCGTCGCCGACAGCCGCACCGTTGCACTCAACCACACGGCCGGCCTGTCGACGCCGCAGCAGGTGCAGATGGTGCTGTTCTCGCTCTTCGCGCTGATGGACGAGGGCGATAACTACAAGACCGAACTCAAGACGCTGATCAGGCGGCGCGAAGCGGCGCTCTACCGCGAGCTCGGGCTTCCGCCTGAAACCGGGCCGAATGCCGTCGACTACTACACCTTGCTCGATCTCGAAGACATCGCGCGCAAGCTGCACGGCCCCGAATTCGCGGCCTGGGTGAAGGATCGCGCGAGCGCCGGCGACCTTCTCTTCCGCATCGCCGACGAGACCGGCATCGTGCTCCTGCCCGGTCGCGGTTTCGGCACGCAGCAACCGGCAGGTCGCGTCTCGCTCGCCAATCTGAACGAGTTCGAATACGCCCGGATCGGCCACGCCTTGCTTGGCATGGCCGACGAATTCTATGCGGAGTTCAAGAAGAAGGGCGGGAAACCAGCCAAGGCCAAGGATTCAGCCGCGAAGAAGCCAGGCAAGAAGAAGAAATCCTGAACCCGATCGCACGCTAAATCATCGGACCGGATATCGTATCCGGTCCGATGATCTAACCTTCTGCGTTTGCATAGGCTTTCCCGAAAACCGCAATCCACTTTTCGGGCCGATGCTTTAGGCCATCGGCCGCATCATCCCTCACCGCAACGTTCGGTTTTGGATGATGCGGCCGGATGGGTCCGGATAGATTCCGTGATGTTTTCCTGTTCGGGAACGCCGATCGGAGACGGGGCCTCACGGCGAACCGCAGCGCCAGCCGAGTCAGCGATCAAGGGCCGATCACGGTTCCCCGGGCCCGGCCACCGGAGACGCGGCAGGAGCAGCCCGTGCCGACCAATCCCGCGTCGATCAGCGCGCAGGTCCTGACCGGCGTCGCGCAATAGCCGCCGACATCGCTCGAGACGGGCGTGGAATAGGCAGGGTAGCTATAGGAGTAAGCATAAGGAGACTCGTAGGGATACGAATAGTCGTATCCGTAATACGGGTAGGCAGCCGAGGCCGCGATCGCCGTGCCGGCAACGAGACCGGCCGCGCCCCAGCCATAGCCGTAACGGGAGTAACCCCAGCCGCGACGCCAGCCCCAGTAGTTTCCTGCCCGCATATAGGGTCGGTTCCAGCCGCCTCTCCAGCCGACGCCGCGATATCCGTACCCTCCAGGCCGGAACCCGACGCCCCGCCCGTACCAACCGCCGGCGCGCATGCCACCATGCCAGCCGCCGCCATGGAAGCCCCCTCCGCCGTATCGTCCCTGGGCGGATGCATCGTCGACAGCGACAGTGACAAGGGGAAGGACTGAAGCCGCAAGAAGTAGGATGTGGCGCATGGCACGCTCCCGCGACGGAACACACCACAATCATAGCGCGAAGGAGGTGGCCGGGGATCCCTCGGACGGCACACGTTTCAGCGATTGCACGAATACGCGGCGAGCAGGCTGAATGAAGAATGGCCGGGACGAGCCCGGCCATCATCAAAGGCGTTCCTTCGGAACCTCCTTCGGAATTATCCCGTCACCGCACCCTCGCTGGCGGAGCGTGCGAGCGCCGAATATTTTGCCAGCACGCCGCGCTTGTAGCGGGGCTCCGGCTGCGTCCAGGCAGACCGCCGGCGTTCGATCTCGGCCGCGTCGACATCGAGCTGCAGGAGCAGCTTGTGAGCGTCGATCGTGATCTGGTCGCCTTCGTGGACGAGCGCGATCGTGCCGCCCTCGAACGCCTCGGGCGTGACGTGGCCCACGACCATGCCCCAGGTGCCGCCGGAGAAGCGGCCATCCGTGATCAGGCCGACGCTGTCGCCGAGGCCACGGCCGATGATCGCCGAGGTCGGAGCCAGCATCTCAGGCATGCCCGGCCCGCCCTTCGGCCCGAGATAGCGCAGGACCACAACGTCGCCGGGGCGGATCTTGTCGGAAAGGATCGCCTCCATCGCCGATTGTTCGTCCTCGAACACCCGAGCAGGACCGCTGATGACGGGGCTCTTCAGACCCGAGATCTTGGCAACCGCTCCGCCCTCCGCGAGATTGCCCCTGAGGATGGCGAGGTGGCCTTCCTTGTAGAGCGCCCCGCTGATCGGGCGGATCACCTCCTGCGAGGCCCGCGGCACATCCGGCACATCGGCCAGCTCTTCCGCCATGGTGCGCCCGGTGATGGTCAGGCAATCGCCATGCAGGAGCCCGGCGGTGAGCAGGACTTTCAGCACCTGCGGGACACCGCCGGCCTGATGCAGATCGACAGCCATGTATTTGCCGGAGGGCTTGAGGTCGCAGATCACCGGAACCTTGCGGCGAACGCGCTCGAAATCGTCCAGCGTCCACTCCACCTCGGCGGCGTGGGCGATCGCCAGATAATGCAGCACGGCATTGGTCGAACCGCCGGTCGCCATGATCAGCGCGACCGCGTTCTCGATCGACTTGCGGGTGACGATATCGCGCGGCTTGATGCCCTTCTTCACCGCCTCGACCAGAACGCGGGCCGATTCAGCGGTGCTGTCGACCTTCTCCTGATCGGGATTGGCCATGTTGGAGGAGTAGAGCAGCGACATGCCGAGCGCTTCGAACGAAGAGCTCATCGTGTTTGCGGTATACATTCCGCCGCAGGAACCGGTCGTCGGGCAGGCGTTGCGCTCGATCCCGTCAAAGTCCTCCTGGCTCATCTTGCCGGCCATGAAGGCACCGACCGCCTCGAAGGCCGAGACGATCGACAGATCCTCACCCTTCCATTTTCCCGGCTTGATGGTGCCGCCATAGACATAGATCGCCGGCGCATTGGCACGCAGAATGCCGATCATGCCGCCCGGCATGTTCTTGTCGCAGCCGCCGAGGACGAGCACGCCGTCCATCCACTGGCCCTGCACCGAGGTTTCGACGCAATCGGCAATGACCTCGCGGGAGACCAGGGAGTATTTCATGCCCTCGGTGCCCATCGACATTCCGTCCGAGATCGTCGGCGTGCCGAAGACCTGCGGATTGCCGCCGGCTGCCTTGATCGCTGCGATCGCGGCGTCCGCCAGCGGCTGCAGGCCGGCATTGCACGGCGTGATCGTCGAATGCCCGTTGGCGATGCCGATCATCGGCTTGTCGAAATCGGCCTTCTCGTAACCCAGCGCGTAATACATCTGT
>NZ_JBFTRC010000251.1:0-6851 GCF_056399325.1 Allobosea sp. 01N443 | reverse complement strand
GTCCTGGATCGTCACCAGCACCTCCTGCGGGGTGTCGGGATCGAGCGCGGCGGTGACCTCGGCGAACAGCATCACCTTCGGGTTCATCGCCAGCGACCGCGCAATCGCGACCCGCTGCTGCTGACCGCCCGAAAGCTCGCCGGGATAGGTCGCGAGCTTCTGCGAAAGGCCGACCTTGGCGAGAAGCTTGCGCGCCCGCTCCTCGACTTCGACCTTGTCCTGCTTCAGCACATGGATCGGCGCCATCATCACGTTCTGAAGCGCGGTCTTGTGAGGAAAGAGGTTGTATTGCTGGAAGACAATGCCGACGTCGCGACGCAGCGCCAGCTTGTCGAGCTTCGCATCGTTCACCTCGCGACCGGCGAGCCTGATCGAGCCCTTGCTGATCGGCACCAGCCCATTGATACAGCGCAGCAGCGTCGACTTGCCTGAACCGGACGGGCCGATGATGCAGACGGTCTCGCCACGCCGGACAGTCAGGCTGACATCCCTGAGGACGGAAAAGCTGCCGAAGGATTTCTCGACCCCCTCGACTACGACGACGGGCTCGCCCAGTTGATGACGGCTCGCCATGGCTCAAGCTTTCACGTTGAAGCGCCGCTCCAGCGCCAGCGTCGCCCGCGCGATCGGGTAGCAATAGGCGAAGAACATCAGGAGCAGCAGCAGATACATCGGGATCATCAATTCCGGCCGGCTCTCGGCGATCAGCGCCGCGCGGGTGACGGAGAGCGCGTCCTGGATGCCGACCACCGAAATCAATGTCGTCGCCATGGTCAGGATCGCATAGAGGTTCATCCAGGGTGGGAGCATCCGCTTGAAGGCCTGCGGCAGGATGATCATCCACATCGTCTGCGCCCGCGTGAAGGCGAGCGCATCGGCGGATTCCCACTGGCCGGCGGGAATCGACTTGATACCGCCGCGCACGATCTCGGAGACATTGGCCGCGACCGGCAGCGCAAGTCCGATGACCGCCTTCACCCAGGCTGGGAAGGCGATCGTGATGCCGAACAGCTGAAATTCGAAGGGCAACAGGAACATCGCGTAGAACAGCAGCACCAGCCAGGGCGCGTTGCGGAAGAACTGCGTTACGCCCCAGGCGGTCTTGCGGACCGGCGCGACCAGCGAGACCTGCGCGATGCCGACGAGCACACCGACGACGGTGCCGAGCGCCATCGAGAGGAAGCTGATCAGGATATTGAACAGGAAACCCTGGAAGATAAGCGGCGCCCAGCGCAGCAGCACGGTGGCCGCACCTTCGCCAGCCGGACGCGCCGTGACCTGCGCAAGAGCCAGCGAAGCGCCGAACAGGATGACGAAGACAGTCAGCGTGCCGCCGCCCAACATCATCGGCGCGGCGAAACCCGAGGGGGCGATCGGCGCAGGGGCGCGGTACGGCTTGAGCACCGGCAGATCGGTTGAGCCGGACCTCATGTCGAATATCCCGGAATGCGCATCGACCGCTCCCAGCGGCCCATGATCCAGACCAGCACCGCCACCAGCACGACATAGGTGACGAGCAGAACGTTCATCATCTCCCGGACGTTGAACACCTCGGACCAGATCTGCGAGGCCGCATAGAGCAGCTCCGGCACGCCGATGGCATAGGCCAGCGTCGTGGTCTTCACGAGATTGATCAGGTTGTTGTTCAGCGCCGGCAGGCAAATGCGGAAGGCGAGCGGCAGCACGACATGGAGATAGAGCTGCAGACGGGTATAGCCGAGCGACTCGGCCGCTTCGACCGTCGTCGATGGCACGGCCTCGATGCCGGCGCGAAAGATCTCGACGTTGAAGGCGCCGGCGAAGAGCGAGAATGCGATGATCGCCCAGCCGGTCCCGGAGACCAGCGGCGACTGGCCGCCAAAACCATCGCTCACCGTCGGCAACAGGCTCGCCACGGCGAAGTAGAAGAAGGAGAGCTGCACCAGCGGCGGCGTATTGCGGAAGAACTGCACATAGACGCGCACCACGAGTCGACCGGAGCGCGAATTGCCGCCGGCGAGCCAGACACCGATCAGGCCTAGCGCCATCGATGCGATGATCGAGACCACGCAGATATAGGTCGTGGTCCACAACCCGGTCAGGAAGCGTGAACGGTCGAACGCATCGTAGAAGACCGAGAAATTCAGCCCCTGCGTATCGTTCAGCCACTGGAAGAAGGACGCGATCAAGAAAACCTGCTCATGCCGCAGCACCGTTTCAGCCGAAGGCCTATCGTCATCCGAGATGCCAGGACGCGGAATGCCGGGATCCCTCGCACCGCGCGGCGATGGATCCCGGGTCAAACCCGGGATGACGTGTCTGAGGCTGCATCAACGCAGCCGATCGAGCGCGACCGCGTTACGAAGCTGACTTCAGCTTCTTGTTGGTCTCGATCAGATAGGGGCTCTGCTTGATGCCCCATTTGGTCTCGAGTTCGAGCAGCTTGCCGCTCTTGTGCCAGTCGACCGACATATCCTTGACCAGCTTGCCGAAGGGACCGTCCATGTCCTCGAGGCGAATGCCGATCGCCCAGAGCTGCGGATCTTCCGAAGCCAGCGGCATTTCGTAATTCGCCCATTTCGGATCGCCCGCGGCCAACGTCGAGACGATCAGCGTGTCGTCGAACAGGAAGGCGACGCAGTTATTGCCCTGCAGAGCATTCAGCGCATCCGGCAGCGAGGGGAAAACCACGAGTTCAGGCGCATAGAGCTGCGAGACGCGGCGGTTATAATAAGCTCCCTGGACGCCGCAGACCTTGCGCCCCTTCAGATCTTCCCATTTCTTCAGATTGGCGCTCTTGGGAGCCAGCACATTGGTGGCGCTGGCATAGTAATTCGGCTCGACCATGCCGACGACCTTGCGGCGCTCAGGCGTGTCGCCCATCGTCGCCAGGACCATGTCGATACGGCCCTGCTTGAGGAATTCCATGCGGTTGGCGGCGATGACCGGGAGCATTTCCAGCTTGACACCGATCTTGTCGGCGACCGCCTGTGCGAGATCGATCTCGAGCCCGACGATCTTGCCGGACGGCTCAAGGAAGCCCCATGGCTTGTAGTCGTTCTTCACGCCGACGGTGAGGACACCCTTTTCCTTGATCTTGGCGAGCGAGTCCTGCGCGAATGCCGGCATCGCGGCGAGCATCGCGGCGCAGGCGAGCGCGAGCGTGAAGGTACGTTTCATGGCAACCGGTCCCCGTTGTTCTGTTGGGGCCTAGAGTTTCGACCTATCC
Source organism: Allobosea sp. 01N443 (assembly GCF_056399325.1). NCBI lineage: Bacteria > Pseudomonadati > Pseudomonadota > Alphaproteobacteria > Hyphomicrobiales > Alloboseaceae > Allobosea > Allobosea sp. 01N443. The sequence continues at coordinate 3,643 of NZ_JBFTRC010000251.1, read as the reverse complement.
CCATTTCGAATTGTCGTCATGCGACGGTTTCTTGACGCTCAGCGTCAAACCGCCGTTCGGTAAGGGACACGTTCGCCGCGCGGCGGGTGATTGAAGCGGGCGCGATAGGCGCGAGAAAAATGGCTCGCGCTCGAAAAGCCGCAAGCGAGTGCGACCTCCAGCACCGACAGGCTGGTCTGGCGCAGGAGATGGCGGGCCCGCTCCAGCCTGAGGCCGAGATAGTGCTCTCCGAGCGAACGCCCGAGATGCAAGCGGAACAGCCGTTCCAACTGGCGCAGCGAGACGCCGGCCGTACGCGCGAGTTCGCCGCGCGAAAGCGGCGTTTCGAGATTCTGCTCCATGCGCCCGACAACCCGTAGAAGCGGCGCATGGCTGACGCCGAGCCGCTCGCGCAGCGGCATGCGCTGCGGCCCCTCGCCTTCGCGTACATGGGTCTGAAGGAACCACTCGCTGACGGCGAGAGCCAGTTCGCTGCCATGCTCGCGTGCGATGACGGCATGCATCATATCGAGCGGGGCTGTGCCGCCGCTCGATGTCAGGCGGTCACGGTCGATCTCGTAGAGCGAACGCCGCAGATCGAGCTCCGGATAGTCCTCGATGAAGGCTGGCGCATGTTCCCAGTGAATGGTGAAGCGGTAGCCCGTCAGCACATTGGCGCGCGCCAGGATATAGGGTCCGCCCGAGATACCTCCGAGCTTCACCCCGCGGCGCGCCAGCTGCCTGAGCCAGGCGAAGGTGGGCTGGTGCTGGAAGGCGGCAGGGTTTCCGCCAGCGCAGACGAAGACGTAGTCGAGACGGGCGTCATCGCCGACAGCGAAATCAGGCTGGATGCGGACGCCATTGGAGGCAGGCGCCGGTGATCCGTCGATCGAGACGTGGCTCCAACGATACAGGTCCCGCCCCGAGAGCCGGTTGGCGGCGCGCAGCGGCTCGATCGCCGTTGCATAGGCCAGCAGCGCAAAATCCGGAATCAGCAGGAAGCCGACATGGGTCGGCGCCTCTTCTTCACGCCTGTCGTTACTGGTCAAGATCGCGTCGCTGATAGTCATGTCCGTCAGACTATGTTCGTCAATCTCAGGATGACAAGCCCGGCGCGAATTCCTGTCCGGCATAGACGTCCCGGGTGCCCCGATGCGCTATTCGATTTTCTCCCTCGCCGCACAGACACTCAAGGGTCACCGTGGCTGGACCCCGGCCTGGCGCGATGCTGCGCCGAAGGCGGAATACGACGTCCTGGTCATCGGCGGCGGCGGCCATGGGCTGGCAACGGCCTATTACCTCGCGAGCCAGCACTGCATCACCAATGTCGCGGTGATCGAGAAGGGCTATATCGGCTCCGGCAATGTCGGGCGGAATACCACGATCATCCGCTCCAACTATCTGCTGCCCGGCAATACCCCGTTCTACGAATGGTCGCTGAAGCTCTGGGAGGGGCTGGAGCAGGACATCAACTACAACGCGATGGTCAGCCAGCGCGGCGTGCTGAACCTCTACCATTCCGACCCCCAGCGCGACGCCTATGCCAGGCGCGGCAATGCCATGCGGCTTGYCGGTGTCGATGCCGAGTTGCTCGACCGCGAGCAGGTCCGTGCCATGGCGCCCTTCCTGAACTACCGGGATGGCCGCTTCCCGATCCAGGGCGGTCTTCTGCAGCGCCGTGGCGGCTCCGTCCGGCATGATGCCGTCGCCTGGGGCTACGCCCGTGCCGCCGACCAGCGCGGTGTCGATATCGTGCAGAATTGCGAAGTCACCGGACTGACGATCGAAGGCGGCCGCATCACCGGCGTCGAGACGACGCGTGGCGCGATCAGGGCCAGGAAGGTCGCACTTGCGGTCGCCGGCAACTCCTCGCGGCTCGCCGGGATGGCCGGGATGCGGTTGCCAATCGAAAGCCACGTGCTGCAGGCCTTCGTCTCCGAGGGCGTGAAACCGCTGATCGACAACGTCGTCACCTATGGCGCCGGGCATTTCTACATCAGCCAATCAGACAAGGGCGGGCTCGTCTTCGGCGGCGATATCGATGGCTACAATTCCTACGCCCAGCGCGGCAACCTGCCGGTGATCGAGGACGTGATGGAATCGGCCATGGCCTTATGGCCGGGCCTTGGCCGCATCCGCATGCTGCGTCACTGGGGCGGCATCATGGACATGTCGATGGACGGCTCGCCGATCATCGACCACACCCCGGTCCAGGGCCTCTATCTCAATGCCGGCTGGTGCTATGGCGGGTTCAAGGCGACGCCGGCCTCCGGCTGGTGTTTCGCCCACCTGATCGCCCGCGACGAGCCCCATGAGGTCGCGACCGCCTATCGGCTCGACCGCTTCGCGACGGGCCGCCTCATCGACGAAAAGGGCGCTGGCGCCCAGCCGAACCTGCACTGAGCCGGCTCAGGAACCTTTCTCCATGCGCATTACCTGTCCCCATTGCGGCGCCCGCGACGTCCAGGAATTCACCTATCTCGGTGACGCCAATCCGCAGCGCCCCGAGGGAATGGCAACGACGGAAGCGGCGATGCACGATTATGTCTATCAGCGCGACAACCCGGCCGGGCGGCATCGCGAGCTCTGGTATCACGGCGCCGGCTGCCATGCCTGGCTGGTCGTGACGCGCGACACGAGGACCCACGCCATCGAGACCGTCGAGACGGCCAGGGCGCGCGCCACGGGAGATAGGGCATGAGCGCGAAGCAGCCCTTCCGCCGCGGCGATGGCGGCCTGATCGACAGGGCGAACGTCGTCAGCTTCCGCTTCGACGGCCGTTCCCATCAGGGCTATGCCGGCGACACCCTTGCTGCCGCCCTTCTGGCCAATGGCGTGCGCCTCGTCGGCCGATCCTTCAAGTACCACCGGCCCCGCGGCATCCTTTCGGCAGGTCCAGAGGAGCCGAATGCACTCGTCGAACTGCGCGCCGGCGCGCGCCGCGAGCCCAATACGCGAGCGACCGTGGCCGAGCTCTATGACGGGCTCGAGGCGCAGAGCCAGAACCGCTGGCCGTCGCTCGATTTCGACATCCTGTCGATCAACTCGCTGCTCGCGCCGGCGCTGACCGCGGGCTTCTACTACAAGACCTTCATGTGGCCGGCGGCCTTCTGGGAAAAACTCTACGAGCCGCTGATCCGCCGCGCCGCCGGCCTTGGCCGCGCCGCCATGGAGGACGATCCCGACCATTACGAGAAAGCGTTCGCCTTTTGCGACGTCCTCGTCATTGGCGGTGGGCCGGCCGGGATCTCTGCCGCGCTGGCGGCCGGCCGCAGCGGCGCCCGCGTCATCCTGTGCGATGAGGATTTTCGACCGGGCGGCCGGCTGATCGCCGACAAGCGCGAGATCGACGCCCGCGCCGGCTCCGAATGGGTCGCCGACGCGCTGGCGGAACTCGCCAGCCTTCCCGATGTCCGGATCATGACACGCACGACAGTGTTTGGCGTCTATGATCACGGCATCTACGGCGCTGTCGAACGCGTCTGCGACCATCTGCCGGTGCCAGCCGCGTATCAGCCACGTCAGCGCTCCTGGCGCATCAGCGCCAAACGCGCGGTGCTGGCGGCTGGCGCGATCGAACGGCCTGTCGTCTTTGCCGGCAACGACACCCCCGGCGTCATGCTGGCAGGTGYGGTGCGGACCTATCTCAATCGCTACGCCGTAC
>NZ_JBFTRC010000250.1:0-6933 GCF_056399325.1 Allobosea sp. 01N443 | reverse complement strand
CGATGGTGCCTGCCGTCATCCTGGTCGGGCTCGCCAAGGGTGGCTTCTCGGGCCTGGGGCTGCTCTCGCTGCCGCTGATGGCGCTCGTGCTCCCGCCGGTCCAGGCGGCCGCGATCATGCTGCCCATCCTGATCGTCCAGGACATGGTGAGCGTCTGGGCCTATCGCCGTGAGTTCGACAAACGCAACCTCGCGACGATGCTGCCGGGTGCTCTTCTCGGCGTGCTTGCGGGTTATGTCTTGGCATCGCGGGTTTCCGATGCCGCGGTTGGCCTTTCGGTCGGCATCATCTCGGTTGCCTTCGCAGGCCGTCGGCTCTTCGCCGACCGCAAGGCGCAGTCGCCGGTCACGAAGCCCGCGTTCGGGCCCGGCAGCTTCTGGGGCGCGGTTTGCGGTTTCACCAGCATGATCGCCCATGCCGGCGGCCCTCCCTTTCAGATCTACGTCATGCCGCAGCGGCTCTCGCCGCCGACCTTCGTTGGCACCGGCGCGATCTTCTTCGCGCTGCTCAATCTCATGAAAGTCGGCCCCTATATCGCGCTCGGCCAGTTCACCCGCGAGAACCTCGCCGCGTCGGCGGCACTGTTTCCGGTCGCGATCCTCGCGACCGTTGCCGGTGTCTGGCTGGTGCGCCGCGTGCCGGCGGAACGCTTCTACACCATCATCTACTGGCTGCTGATTGCTGTCGGCAGCAAGCTGATCATCGACGGGTTCCTGGCGTTGCGCCTCCATCCCTGACCCACGAGTCCAGCTGCGTCGATTGCGCCGCATCGGAAAAAGGGATGGATTACGGGAGAGCGCGGGACCGGCTAGATCCGAAGGCGACGCGACGGAAGAAGGCGCCCCGATGAAGACCTCGCCCTATGACATCGACCTCGACCGCAACCCGGCCAACTTCCAGCCGCTGACGCCGCTGACCTTCCTCGAGCGTGCCGCCGCCGTCTTTCCCGACCATGTTGCGATCATCCACGGCCCGTTGCGCCGGACCTATGCCGAATTCTACGCACGCTCGCGCAGGCTTGCATCCGCGCTGGCGAAGCACGGCATCCGCAGGGGCGATACCGTCGCAGCCATGCTGCCGAACACGCCCGCCATGCTCGAATGTCACTACGGCGTGCCAATGACCGGCGGTGTGCTCAACACGTTGAACACGCGGCTCGACGCCGCCATCATCGCGTTCTCGCTCGACCATGGCGAAGCCAAGGTGCTGATCGCGGACCGCGAATTCTCGAGCACAGTCCAGGCGGCACTGGAACTCTGCAAGGTCAAGCCGCTGGTCATCGACTATGACGACCCGGTCTATGACGGCAGCGGCGAGCGGCTTGGCAGCGTCGAATACGAGGACTTTCTCGTGACCGGCGACCAGGATTTCGCCTGGACGTTACCCGGCGACGAATGGGACGCGATCTCGCTGAACTACACATCGGGCACCACCGGCGACCCCAAGGGGGTGGTTTATCATCACCGCGGCGCCAATCTGCTCGCGACCTCGAATATTGTGACCTGCGGCATGGGTCGTCATCCCGTCTATCTCTGGACGCTGCCGATGTTCCACTGCAATGGCTGGTGCTTCCCCTGGTCGATCTCGATCCTCGCCGGCACCCATGTCTGCCTGCGCCAGGTCCGCGCCAAGGCGCTGTACGCGGCGCTGGCGGATCATGGCGTCACCCATCTCTGCGGCGCACCCATCGTGATGTCGACGCTGCTCAACGCCCCGGCGGAGGAACGCCGCCCCTTCTCGCAGAAGGTCTCCTTCCTCACCGCCGCCGCCCCGCCGCCAGAAGCCGTGCTTGCCGCGATGAAGCAGGCTGGGTTCGAGGTGACGCATCTCTACGGCCTGACCGAGACCTATGGTCCCTCAGTCGTGAATGAGTGGCAGCGCGACTGGGACGCCTTGGAAGCTGCGGACCAGGCCGTGCTGAAAGCACGCCAGGGCGTGCGCTACCCCGCTCTGGAAGCCCTCGATGTACTCGACCCGGAAACCATGCAGCCGGTTCCCCGCGATGGTCAGACACTCGGCGAGGTGATGTTCCGCGGCAATGTCGTGATGAAGGGCTACCTCAAGAATCCGAAGGCGACCGAAGCTGCCTTTGCCGGTGGCTGGTTCCATTCCGGCGACCTCGGCGTGCGTTATGCCGACGGCTATATCCAGCTCAAGGACCGCTCCAAGGACATCATCATCTCCGGCGGCGAGAACATCTCCTCGATCGAGGTCGAGGATGCGCTCTACAAGCATCCCTCGGTGCAATCGGCTGCGGTTGTCGCCAGGCCGGACGAGAAATGGGGTGAGACGCCCTGCGCCTTCGTCGAACTCATGCCGGGGAAGAATGCGACCGAGGCGGAGATCATCGCCTTCTGCCGCGGGCTTCTGGCCTCGTTCAAATGCCCCAAGACGGTGGTCTTCACCGAGATCCCCAAGACCTCGACCGGCAAGATCCAGAAATTCAAGCTGCGCGAGATGGCAAGGGCCCTGTAGTGCCAGGCGCGGCTTCCAGTCCTGCATGTCCATTCAACGAGAAAGCCGGCCCCTCCTGGGACCGGCTCGATCAAAACCATCCTATTCGACGGGCGATGGCTGCCCCGTTATCCCGTTCAATGCAGCGTCGGCTGCGGCATCGTCATTCTGACGCGCTCGATCTCTTCCTTCAGCAGCAGCTTCTTCCGCTTCAACTCGGACACACTCAGCGTATCGGAAGAGGGGCGCGCCGCGGCTTGGGCGATGGCTTCCTCAAGCTGACGATGCTTGCGCTCGAGCTCGGCGAGGTGGGTCTGCAGCGACATCTGGATTCTCCTGATGAGCGATTGACGGGGGGAGTCTGACACAGAGCCGGCTTCAAGTCTCTGGGGCAGCAGTGCACTGCACCATGAGTTTCCGTGATCCTGGGTCTCTCCTTCCCGCAGGGCGCGAATGGCACGCGCTATCCCTGCGCGAAGCGACACTGCGCTCTTGCCGGGCCGCCCGCGCCTGAGCATAGTCGACCCGGATCGCGGCAATGATGAGACGGCTTCATGGGATTCGAGCTGAGCCCTGAGGAGATCGAGGCCTTTACGGCCGAGCTGGCTCGTCTGCGCGAAGAGCATCGCGACCTCGACAGCGCCATCGACGCGTTGGAGCGCATGGGCGCGATCAATCAGATCCAGGTGCAGCGCCTGAAGAAGCGGAAGCTCTACCTCAAGGACCGCATCACGCAGATCGAAGACGCGCTGACGCCGGACATCATCGCCTGATGCGGAAAACAGCACACAGAACAATGATTTCGACGAATCGGTGCTTGCCTGCCGGGCTGCCCGCAGTTTAAGTCGCGCGCTTCCTCCCCTCGCATGGGAAGCGAGTGCACATGGCCGATACCAGCCCTCCTGTCGCCATCATCATGGGCAGCCAGTCCGACTGGGCGACGATGCGTCATGCGGCCGAAGTCCTCGACATGCTCGGCGTGGCCCACGAGGCTCGCATCATGTCCGCGCACCGGACCCCGGAACGCATGTTCTCCTTCGCGAAGGAAGCCAAGGCGAAGGGCTTCAAGGTCATCATCGCGGGCGCCGGCGGGGCCGCGCATCTGCCGGGCATGACGGCTTCGCTGACGCCGCTTCCGGTCTTCGGAGTGCCGGTCGAATCCAAGGCCCTTTCCGGCCAGGACAGCCTGCTCTCGATCGTGCAGATGCCGGCGGGCATCCCGGTCGGCACGCTCGCCATCGGCCGGGCCGGGGCGGTCAATGCCGGCCTCCTCGCCGCCGCCGTGCTCGCCTTGGGCGATGAGCCCCTGGCCGAGCGGCTGGAAGCCTATCGCAGCCGCCAAAGCGGGGCGGTCGCCGAATTCCCCAGGGACGACGCATGAGCACGCCCGATCCGCGCGGGCTTGGCCCCGGCGCCATGCTCGGCATCCTCGGCGGTGGGCAGCTTGCCCGCATGATTGCGCTCGCCGCCGCCGATCTCGGCATTCGCGCCCATATTTTCGCGCCCGAGGCTGATAGCCCGGCCTTCGACGTCGCCGCCCGTCATACGATCGGCGCCTATGAAGACGAGGCTGCGTTGGCCGGATTTGCCGATGCGGTCGACCTCGTCACCTATGAGTTCGAGAATGTGCCGCATGCGACAGCGGCCTTCCTCGCCGCGCGCACGCCGCTTCATCCCGGCGCGCGCGCCCTGGCCCTGACGCAGGACCGGCTGAGCGAGAAGAGCTTCGTCGCCGATCTCGGGCTGGCGGTTGCGCCGTTCCGCGCCGTCGATTCGCTGGCCGATCTCGAACGCGCGGTCGCCGAACTCGGCCGCCCCAGCGTCCTGAAGACGCGCCGCTTCGGCTATGACGGCAAGGGGCAGGTGAAGATCGCGGCTGATACCGATCTGGCCGAAGCCTATGAGGCCATCGGGCATTTTCCTGCCATCCTCGAAGGCTTCGTCAGCTTCAGCCGGGAGGTTTCCGTCGTCGCAGCCCGCAACACTGCCGGCGACTTCGCTGCATTCGATCTTTGCGAGAACGAGCATCGCGACCACATCCTCGCCTTCACGCATGTGCCGGCGCAGGTTGCGGCCGGGACCTCCGCCAGCGCCATCGAGGCGGCGCGCAAGATCGGAGAAGCGCTCGGCTATATCGGTGTCTTCGCCGTCGAGATGTTCGTGGTTGGCGAGGGCGCGAGCGAGACCGTCATCATCAACGAGATCGCGCCGCGGGTGCACAATTCCGGACACTGGACCAGCGAAGGCGCCGAGACCTCGCAATTCCACCAGCATGTCCGCGCCGTCTGCGGCCTGCCGCTTGGATCGGCCACCCGTCGCGGCACTGTCGAGATGGAAAACCTTGTCGGCGACGCCGCACTTCGTTGGCGGGAAATCCTGGCAGAGCCGGGCGCGCATCTGCATCTCTACGGCAAGCGGGATGCCCGCCCCGGCCGCAAGATGGGCCATGTCACGCGGCTGAAGCCGGCCCGCACATAACGTGCTTCCTTACGGAGTCGGCACTCATTCCTGCCGGCTTGTCCGGACGAATCCCGCGGCTCGTCTCCGCCCGCGATTTCTCCACGTTCTCCGGCTCTTCCGGCGTGGACAGCCGAATTGAATTCTGTTATCCGCACAACCCTTCCTGCGAGTTGAGAAACTTCGCCGGACCCGAAATCTTGACCAACCCGCTAAAGACGGACAATCACGTGCAGGTTCTCGTTCGCGACAACAATGTCGATCAGGCTCTTCGCGCCCTCAAGAAAAAGATGCAGCGCGAAGGCATTTTCCGGGAGATGAAGCTCCGCGGTCATTACGAGAAGCCTTCCGAGAAGAAGGCGCGCGAGAAGGCGGAAGCCGTCCGCCGCGCCCGCAAGCTGGTCCGCAAGAAGCTGCAGCGCGAGGGCCTTCTGCCCGCGCCGGTGAAACCCAAGCGCCCCTGATCTCCGGCTGAGGGCGGCCGCTTTGGCCGCTTCGCACGGATGCATCATGTCGAAACAGCGCCTGGAGCCTCTCCGGGCGTTGTTGCTTTTTCGGCGGCGTTAACCAAAGCTTGGCAGGATGCAGGCGTTCTCGCGTGAAGGGGCGCTGTCGGCTGGGGAGCGCAATCAGGTCATGACGACCAACGGGGTCGAGCATGGCAGTCGAGGCACAGAACCGGGACCGATGAGGCAGAGCATGTTTCGAGGCAAGAGCTGGCTGGCTGCAGCCGGCATCGCCGTCGCGCTGGCAGGATGCGACACCGTTTCCAATCTGGGCTCACAGAGCGCAATTGCTGAAGTCGATGCGGAATCATCCGCCAATGCGAGCGTGAATATCGGCTCGCTCAGCGAGGTCATCAACCGCAACCCCAACGATCCGCAGGCCTATAACACCCGCGGCGCGGCCTATGCCCGTGCCGRCCGCTACTCCGACGCGATCTCCGATTTCACCAAGGCGGTGCAGATCGACCCGAACCTCGCCTCGGCCTATACCAATCGCGCATTGGCGCTGCGCCAGAGCGGCCGCAATGACGCGGCGATGGCAGACTTCAACCGCGCCACCACAGCCAACCCGAACTATGCCCCGGCCTATATCGGGCGTGCCAACCTGCTGCGCCAGCAGGGCAACAGTCAGCAGGCGCTGTCCGACCTCAACACCGCGATCCGCCTGAATCCAGAATCGGCCGAAGCCTTCCATGCCCGTGGTCTGGTCTATCAGAAGGAAGGCCAGCACCAGCATGCGATCACCGATTTCGACTCGGTCATCGATCGCAATCCCTATAACGCCCCGCCCTATACGGCCCGCGGCCAGAGCCTGATCGCGGTCGGAAAGTTCGAGCAGGCGATCGAGGACTTCACGGCTTCGCTCAATGTCGACAACCGCAACGCCGAAGCCTGGGCCGGTCGCGGACTCGCCAGCGAAAAGCTCGGCAAGAAGACTGAAGCGGCCGAGAACTATCAGCGCGCCCTGAGCCTGGACAGCAACAATGCAACCGCCCGCGCCGGCCAGGCGCGCCTCGGCGGAGGCAGCCTCTTCCGCTGACCATAACGCCAGGCCGCCGCGCTACTCGACGGCGCGGCTTTCTTGGCCGGCAACGGCACCGTTCGTCAGATTGGCCAGGAAGCCCCGGATCTCGGGCAGCGAACCATGCGCCGGCAGGTCCTGGTGGCCACCGCTGGAAAAGCGGACGAAGCGCTTGGGCATGTTCGCCATGTCGTAGAGTGCCTGCCCCTGCGCGAAGGGAATGACGGCATCGCGGCCACCGTGCAACACCAGCAGTGGCGCGGTGACGCGGCCGATGACGGCGTCCGACCGGAACTGATCCTTCATCAGCCAGCCGATTGGTGCGAAGGGATAGGCGAGTTGCGCCACTGCAGCTGCCGACAGATAGGGCGCCTCGAGTATCACGGCCTTGAGCGGGCGCTCCGCTGCAAGCTTGAGCACAACACCGGTGCCCAGGGATTCGCCATAGCCAACCAGCCGATCGGCGCCAAAGCGTGAGACGGCAGCGTCATAGGC
>NZ_JBFTRC010000249.1:0-11722 GCF_056399325.1 Allobosea sp. 01N443 | reverse complement strand
GTCCACAGGAAGGCGCAGCCTTTCGGGGCCATCAGCCATTTGTGGCAATTGCCGACATACCAGTCGGCATCGAGGCCCTGGAGATCGAGCGCGATCTGGCCGGGCGCATGGGCTCCATCGACAAGCACCGGTACGCCCGCCGCGTGACAGGCCGCAATCAGCTCCGCCATCGGCAGCAGGAGCGCGCTGGACGAGGTGATATGGTCGAGCACCGCGATGCGGGTGCGTGGCGTGATGGCGGCCGCGACAGCCTCTACGATCTGCGCGGCGCAAGGCTGCGGAAACGCAATCGGCGCTTCCACGATGCGGGCTCCGCTGCGCTCGGCGAGGTAGGCGACCGTGTTGCGAACCGCGCCATAGGCGTGGCTCAGGATCAGGATCTCGTCACCCGGCGCGAAATCCAGCGAGCGCAGGACGGCGTTGCAGCCGCTCGTGGCGTTGTCGACGAAGACGAGGTCCTCGCCCTTCGCACCGAGGAAATCCGCCAGCGCGCCCGCGGCCTGCCGCAGGGCCAGAGGCAGGACCGAGCGCATGAAGAGCGAAGGCTGGCTCTCCATCTCCCGGCGCCACGCGTCCTGGGCGGCGAGAACGGTTTTGGGCGTGGCGCCATAGGCACCGTGATTGACCGTCAGCTTGCTCCAGTCGAGCAACCATTCCCCGCGGATCGAGGATCCGAGCTGGACAGGCTTGGGCGGGACGGAGGTGGCGGTCGCTTTCATCGCTTGCTCACCGCTTCAGGCCGGAGGCCGCAATACCCTCGATGATATGGCGCTGGAACATCAGGAAGGCTGCGAAGACCGGGACGAGGCTGAGCACCGACATGGCGAAGAGCGGCCCCCAGGACGAGCGGCTCGTCGCATCGACGAAGCCGCGCAGCGCCAGCGGCACCGTGTAATTGGCGACATCGGTGAGATAGAGCAGCGGACCGAAGAAATCGTCCCAGGTCCAGATGAAGGAGAAGATCGCGGCCGCCGCCAGGACCGGCTTCGACAAGGGCAGCATGATGCTCCAGTAGATCCGCCAGGGTCCGCAGCCGTCGATGACGGCCGCCTCGTCGAGTTCCCTTGGGATGCCGCGGAAGAACTGCACCATCAGGAAGATGAAGAAGGCGTCGACCGCCATGAATTTCGGCACGACCAGCGGCCAGAACGTGTTCAGCCAGCCAAGCTTCTGGAACAGGACATATTGCGGGATCAGGGTGACGTGATAGGGCAGCATCAGCGTGCCCAGCATCGCCGCGAACCAGAATTTCCGCAGCGGAAACTCAAGCCGCGCGAAGGCGAAAGCGGCGAGCGAACAGGCCGCCAGGTTGCCGATGACGGCCAGCCCCGAGACGATCAGCGAATTCAGGAAGAACCGGCCGAAATTGATGCCGAGACCGTACCAACCCTCGACATAGCTCGCCAGGGTGACCGCCTTCGGCCAGAGCGAGAGATCGCTGAAGATCTCGTCTTCCGGCTTGAAGGAACTGCTCAACATCCAGAGCAAGGGATAGAGCATCGCCAGCGAGGCAAGCGCGAGCGCGATATGCTTGGGGAGCGCCCGCCACGACCGGTCGATCGCCTCCGGCGCGAGGCGGCCGTCAGCGCTGTTCGTCTTCATAATAGACCCAGAAGCGTTGCGAGAAGAAGGTGAGCGCCGTGAAGGCGGCGATCGTCAGCAACAGGACCCAGGCCAGGGCCGAGGCATAGCCCATGCGGAAATAGGCAAAACCCTGCTGATAGAGATAGAGGGTGTAGAACAGCGTCGAGTCGACCGGGCCGCCGGTGCCGCCGCTGATGATGAAGGCCGGCGTGAACGCCTTGAACGCCTCGATCGTCTGCAGGACCAAGTTGAAGAAGATCACGGGGGCGAGCAGCGGCAAGGTGATGCGGGTGAGCTGCTGACGCCGCGTCGCGCCATCGATGCTGGCTGCCTCGTAGAGATCACGCGGAATCTGGCGCAAGCCGGCGAGGAAGATGATCATCGGCGAGCCGAACTGCCAGACGCTGAGGAGGACCAGCGTGTAGAGCGAGGTTGCCGGATTCGAGATCCAGCTCGGTCCGTTGATGCCGAAGGCGAACCAGAGGAATTCGTTGACGAGGCCCTCATAGCCGAAGACCTGCTTCCACAGGATCGCGACCGCGACGCTGCCCCCGAGCAGGGACGGCAGGTAGAAGATCGCGCGATAGATGCTGAGGCCCCTGATGCCACGATCGAGGACCATCGCGACGGCCAGCGCGAAGGCGAGCTTCAGCGGCACCGAGAGCACGACATAGGTCAATGTCACGCTGACCGACGCCCAGAATTTCGGGTCGGACGAGAACATCCGCTGATAATTCGCCGCTCCAACCCATTGCGGCGCGCGCAGCAGGTCGAAGTCGGTGAAGGACAGATAGAGCGAGACGAGCGTCGGGCCGAGCGTGAACAGCACGAAGCCCGCGAGCCACGGCGCGAGGAAGAGATAGCCGGGCAAGGCATTCCTGACGCCGTCCCAGCGACGCCGGGCGACAGGGCCCGGCGTTGAGGCGGCGAGACTGGCACTGTGAGCCATGGGTGATCAGGCTTTCGAGAGAATGCGCTCGGCCTCGGAGACGAGCTGCTCGGCCGCCTGTTGCGGCGTGAGCTGCTTGAACCCGACCTTCTCGGCCGCCTGGCGGATCAGGGCGGTGACTTCGGCCGCGCCCTTCGGCGGCGCCGGCGGGAGCGGCGCCGGTCCGCGCTTGCTCAGCTGCGAGAGATGCTCGACCTGCATCTGCCCGCCCTCGTCGAGTTCCGGCGCCAGCAGGGCGCGGATCTTCTCCGAGGGCGAGACGCCGCGCTCGACGCCGAGCAGCTTGGCGCCTTCGGGCTTCAGCACCATGAAGTCGATCAGGGCTGCTGCGGTCTTGGGATCGGCGGCCGTCGCCGAGACGCAGAGCATCATCGAGGGCTTGAGATACTCGCCCGGCTTCTCGCCCTTGGGATGGAAGGCCATCCCGACCTTGCTCTTGCTGACGGCCTGGTAGCCGACGATCTGGTTGCTGTTGGTGAAGGTGATCGCGGCGCGGCCCGTCGTCAGCAGGTCGCTGTCGATGGTGATCTTGTCGGTCGCTGCGAGATCGGCGGGAACGATGGCGCCCCTGCCCCGCATCTCGGCACAGAGCGCCAGCCAGGACTCGGCATCGTCGCGGGTGAAGCCAAGACGACCGTCCTTGTCATAGAGCGTGCGGCCGCGCGTCAGCACCCAGTATTCGAGCTCGGGCTCCATCACGCTGGGATCGGCCGAACCGAAATAGCCGCGCCGGTTCGCCTTCTTGGTGATGTTCTCGCCGAGCGTCGCGAATTCGGCCCAGCTCATCTCCGGGTTTGGCGCGGCAAGGCCGAGCTTCTCCAGCATCGTCTTGTCATAGAGCAGGACGTCGCTGTTCATGCCCATGGGGATGCCATAGAGCTTGCCGTCGATCTTGCCGGCCTCGAGCACCGAGGGGACATAGTCGCTGGGGTCGATGACCGAAGGGACGAGATCGTCGAGCGCCCGCAGCGCGCCGCGACGCGCATATTCAGGCAGGTAGCGGTAGTCCATCTGAATGATGTCGGGCGCATTGCCGCCGGCGACCTGGGTTGCCAGCTTGGTCCAATAGGCATCCCAACCCACGGTCTCAGGGGCAATCTCGAGCCCGGAACGCCCGAGCTTGAAGGCATCGATCGCGGCCTGCGTCCGGCGCGCCCGGTCGGTTCCGCCCCACCAGGCGATACGCAGGCGGCCCGGCTCCGCGGCAGCGGCCGGCGAGGACAGCGCGCCTGCGCCAGTCAGCTTCAGAATGGCCGGCGACGCGATCAGCGCCCCGAAACGCAACACATCACGCCGTGATGCCTTCATGCCCATTTCGCTCTCCCTTGCTACCCTGCTTCGGMCCTTGATTCTCGTTCGTCCACGAGAGGGCCGCACAGTTGTTGTCGCGATTTGTTGCACGGTTCCAGCATCGGTGCAACGATGCACCAACACCAAAAAGGGGAGAAACCAAGGGGTGGCGACCATTCTCGATGTGGCGCGGATAGCCGGCGTCTCGGCTTCAAGTGTCTCGAATTTCCTGAACGATCGCCATGCGAAGATGACCCCCGCCACGCTTGAGCGCATCCGCAGCGCCGTCGCGGAACTCGGATACAAGCCGAGTTCGGCCGCGCGTCAGCTGAAGACCGGGCACTCGGCCGTGATCGGGCTTCTGGTGCCCTCGGTCGCAAACCCGTTCTTCGGCGAAATCGCCACCGCCATCCAGCATGCCGCCCAGGCGCGGGGGCATCAGGTGATCCTTTGCAACACGTACCGGGACCCGCACCGGGAGACCGAGTTTGCCGAGGAACTGGCGGCTTTCGGCGTTCGCGGCATCATCACCGGTTCGTCCCTGCTGAACCCCCGGCATCTCTCCGGCCTTGCCGCCAAGGGGCTCGCCATCGTCGCTTTCGAGGGCAATGCCGCCTTGTCGGCAGCTCAGGGCATTACCGTCGTGTCGACGGACAACGCGCTGGCCACGACGCTCGCGGTGGATCATCTGGTTGGCCTCGGACATCGGCATATCGCCTATGTCACGGGACCGCTTCAAACGGCGGCGCGCGCGGCGCGTCTGAACGGCTTCAGGACGGCAGCGCAGAGACATGGCCTGGACGGGTCTGTCCATGAGATTTCGCTGCCGCCGAACGAGTATGGCGACGACATGATCGCGGAACTCGGGATCGATGCCGGACTCGCCATCGCAAGACTGCAGCAGCGCCCGACCGGCGTGATCGCGATGAACGACCTGCTGGCGATCGGCCTCGCGGCGGGCTTGCGCGAACAGGGCCTGGTGATTCCCGACGACATCTCGCTGGTCGGCATCGACGACCTGTTCCTGGCCCGGCTGATGAACCCGCCGATGACCAGCGTCAGGCAGCCACTCTCGGCAATGGCGCATGCGGCGATCGACTGCCTCCTCGATGCGATGGGACAAGCGCAGCCCGTCCAAAGCCGGATCTTCCCGCCGGAGCTGATCGTCAGGCAGTCGACCGCGCCAGCCATGCCGCGCAAGCCGAACGGACGCGGCTAGCCCGGGGAGCGCAGATCGAGCGCGAGGCGGCTTGTTCCCGGGCGCCGGCCCCACCATCGGATCCAGCGCGGGCATCCTGTGCGACCGTCGCGATGGAGCCCTTCGGGCTTCGCCCGCCTGCCCTGGAGCGCCGGACGATCAATTGGACGCATATCCGGCGGGGCTGAAGAGGTTTCGGCATTCTGCAGGGGTGACGAGTTCGCAGATGTCGCCGACGGCAAGGAAGAGGATTTTCAGMTTTTCGTGGCGCTACGCGACGGGGATCAGTTCGAAGGTCGCATCCGCGATGGCGTCCACTATGCCGACACGGCCGACATGATGCGGCGCCTGACGAAGGAGGAGCTGCTGCCCCTTGACGCCGTTCAATGTGAATTGCTTACTTTTGCTTCCCGTGACTGCTGGCGCACTTTTAGTGCTCAGCCAACCAGACGCCGCGCCAATCTGCAATAGCGTCAACTGCAGCGAATTTTGCCTCCGCAAAAGGAGCCTGACATGCATTTCCACCTTGCGCTTTCCGTCGCAGTTTTGGCTGTCTTCGCATTGCCGACGCAAGCCAGGGAGAGCGGCGATAGCGCTCGCGAGGCGTGTCGCGAGGAAGCCCGCAAGGCTACCAAGCCAGGACACACGTCTCGGCTCGATCGGGAGCAATTGAAGGAAATGCGCCGCGAATACGCCCGCGATTGCCGCCGGAGATCAAAGGCGATTTGATTACTGGCCACGGCAGGGACGATCGCGCTGAACACCATCACGGGCAAAGCCAACCCTTAGCGGTACTCCCGAATGATCTCGATCTTGCCGACGATGGCGTCGTTGAAGGCGTTCATGTCCGCTGCCGGGATCCACTATTCGAGATGCGCGCGTCCACCAGCGTCCTGCACCCGATACTGGTCGAGCTAGCGCCTCGCGCCCTGGACGACGCTGGCGAACAGGACGCCGATGCAGCCGAAGAGCAGCAACAAGCCGACCGTGATGGAGGCGCCCTGCTGGTAGCGGACAAGCAGCCCGCACGCCCCGACCRCGGCCAGGATGGCCAGCGCCAGCTTCTCGTCATCGACGAACAGGGCGACGAGTTCGCGAAATATCAGACGCAGCAGGTTCATCGGGTCATCTCCTGGGGTTCGATTTTCTGGGGCTCGATTGTCCGGGGACGACGGGCGACCGGGACCAGGCTGAGCCCGACCGCCAGGAACACGGCGGCAAGAGCCGGGATCGCCAGATCATGCCCGGGCCAGGCGACGCCGAGCCCCTCCCCGGTCCAGTAGACGCCGAAGGCCGACAGCATCACGCCGACGCCGAATTTGAGGGTGTTCTCGGGCACGCGCGACAGCGGCTTGTGAACGGCGAAACCGATGATCAGGACAAGGAGGCAGGCCGCGACCGCCCCCAGCGCCGCCGGCCAGAGCAGCCCGCGCCCGGCGCCGACGGCGATGACGATGAACACGACCTCGACGCCCTCCAGCACCACCGCCTTGAAGGCGGCGAGACCCGCGATCCAGTTGCGCTGCGTCGCGTCCCGGCGCGCTGCCTCGGTCAGGCTCGCCGTCTCCCTGGCGAAGGCGAGCTCCTCGTCATGCAAGGCGATGATGCCCGCGGCCCGAAGGATCGCCTTGCGCAGCCAGCGCAGGCCGAAGAGCAGCAACAGCACGCCGATGACGAGTTGAAGCCCCTGGAGCGGGATGCGGTCGATCACGGGCCCGAGCRCCAGGACGAGAAGGCCGAGAACCCCGAGCCCTGCCACTGTCCCCGTCAGGGCCGGTCGCCAGCCCTGCACCGTTGCGACCGCAAGCACGATGGTGGTTCGATGTCTGCATTGGAATGGTTGCTGCTGACCTACAAGGTCCCCGCCGAGCCGGCGCGGAAGCGGGTCTCGATCTGGCGCAAGCTCAAGGGGATGGGCGCGGTCTATCTGCAGGGCGGCGTCTGCGTGCTGCCCAAGACCGATGACCATCTGCGGCGCCTAAAGATGCTGGAGAACGAGATCGCCGAGGCCGAGGGCGAAGCGCTGCTGCTGGCGACGGTCGGCCTCGACCAGAAGCAGCAGGACAAGATCATCGCCCGGTTCAATGCCGACCGCGACGACGAGTACAAGGAGTTCATCGAGAAGTGCATCGCCTTCGAGGAGGAGATTGCAGAAGAGACCCGCGTCAAGCACTTCACCTTCGCGGAGCTCGAGGAGAACGAGCAGGAACTGACCAAGTTCAAGACCTGGATCGCCAAGATCCAGAAGCTCGATTTCTACAAGGCCGATCGCGCCGAAGAGGCGGCAGGCCGCCTGATCAAGTCGGAAGCTATTCTCGACGCTTACGCGCATAATGTCTTTTCGGCGCAGGAGGAGAACATGTCTCCCGAGGCGTCGAAGGAGCAGAGCAATTCCAGCAAAACTGCGTAGCGGTCCGGCGTACGAAATCACGTGAAGACAAGGCGATAAGGCATTGCAGGGGATTCCATTTTCACCAACTCTCTAGCGGAGAAGCATCATGACGGCCGCCCCGCGCCATGCCGGCCCGATCCCAGCTTCAGACTGCCTCTGGAGCGGATGGTATGCGTGGCGGCCCGTCTTCCCGAGCGACGACACCGGGCCGTTCTGGCTGGAGACGCTCTGGCATCGGCGCCACCCCGTTACCGGACGCCATGAATATCGAACATTCCGCTCCGAGGCCGAAAAGCTGCGTGAGATGAGCGAGCGGCTGTTCTAAAGCATCGGCCCGAAAAGTGGATTGCGGTTTTCGGGGCAAAGCCTATGCAAACACAAAGGCTTAGATCATCGAACCGGATACGATATCCGGTCCGATGATCTGGTGGATGGTGTCCGCGGCTCGCGGCCGTTCCAGGAGCGTCGGCCCGGCCCCCGGCAGCCTATGGCGGACCCGCACGGGACAGACCAGACGCTCCCGACCACGTTCGAGCTGGATGGAAAGCCAGGCCCTGTCCTGTTACGGCATGGCTAATCTGCAGGAGCGATCCGATCCTGCCGTCGGACGCAGGCAGACAGCATGGTGGTTTCGGAGTTTCATCGCATGGCGGCGCTCGACAACGCCGCGCTGTGCACCGCCATGTGGCGCGCGCACGGCCTTGGCGTGGAGCGTGTCGACGGTTGCGCCGCGTGCTCGGGAACGCCGCCGCGCTTCTACCCCCATCTCGTCACGGTCGACCCAAAAATCGATCCTCAGGTTCAGCTGCACGCCATCGCAAAACGGACAGCGCGGGCGTCTGAGGCCTTCTTCGTCAAGGACAGTTACCGGGCGCTCGCGCTGGACGGTCTCGGCTTCGAGCCGCTGTTCGATGCTCGCTGGATTCATCGGCCCGCCGGCCTGGCCGCGGGACGAACGCGGCTCAGCTGGCGCCCGATCATGGTCGCCGAGGAGTTGGGCGCATGGGAGGCGGCCTGGAGTGGACGTGCAGGCGAGCCGCCGCTTTTCCTGCCGGCATTCCTGACGTCGCCCGGGATCAGGATGCTGGCCGGGCGGGCGGATGGCGCGATCGTGGCCGGGTGCATCGTCACGGAGACGGGCGCCGTGGCCGGTCTCAGCAACGTCTTCGGCGACACCTCGGAGGTGATCAGCGCCACGACAATGACGGTCCCCGGTCGCGACCTCGTGGGCTACGAGAGCGGCGACGCACTGGCAGCCGCACTGGAGGCCGGGTTCCGGACGGTGGGCGACCTCGCGATCTGGAAACGTCCATAGGGCTTAAAGCTTCGGCCCGAAAAGTGGATTGCGGTTTTCGGGGCAAAGCCGACGCAAACACAAAGGGTTAGATCATGGGAGCGGATATGATTTCCGGTCCGATGATCCAAGGGGGCGATCCTTGCCCTCGCGCACCGGTATCTGCGGACACTTGTCTGATCCGCAGGACCGTGGCGGCGAAACGTGACGACGGCAAGGTCGTGTCTGGCCGTCTTTAGCTTCCCGTTCAGAACACCGTGACGTCACGGGTGAAGACCTCGGCAGGGTTCCGACTTTGCCTTGACGGCCGATCGTCCAATACAGTCCCGCACGCCCCACGAGAGTAAGGTCAGCATGAAAGTCAGACCGGCCACATCCGCTGATGCGCAAGGTATGAGCAGCGCCCTGGACGAGATCTTCACTGCGGGCCTGCGCAAGAGCGCTGGTGATCCCCAATGGGTCCTGGCTCACTATATCGAGCAGGAGCAGCGCATCGAATGCTCGGTTGCGGAGGGCGAACTGGGGCGGATTCTCGGGTTCCAGTCTCTGCGCCATACCTCGGCCGACAATCCCTACGGGGTAGCCGAAGGCTGGGGGATCATCGGAACCCATGTCAGCCCCCACGCCGCTCGCCAAGGCGTCGGCTCGGCGCTGTTTCAAGCCACAGTGCAAGCCGCCAGAGCCTTTGGCCTGCAGAATATCGATGCGACCATCGGCGAGGGCAACGCGATGGGCCTGGCCTATTACGAGGCGATGGGCTTTCGGACCTACCGCACGCAAGAGGGTGTCATCTGCAAGGTCTATCGGCTCGATCCCTAGCGCACCCCCCCGCAATCAGACCGGGCGCCAGGCCGAACCGCCCCGACATCGACGAGGGCCGGCTCGCCCCGAGTTCCGACTTCGACGTGAAACGGCTAAGGAGGCCCCTGAGATCAGCAAATCCAGGGAATGCAGGGATGACAGAGCCCGCCACGATCCTCTTGAGCCAGGTCAATGGCCACGGCGCCTCCACGAGCGGGCAGACCAGCTGCCTCGATCTGACGGACAGCAATGGACGCCGCTTCATCCTTCACATTCCGCGGCTGCTCGAGGGTGATTTCCTGTCGCGGTTCGAAGCGGCAGCCATGCACGCCGCCGAGATGCGCGGCTCCCCGTCGAATGCCGACGTCGTCAACGCCGTGCTCRCCGAACAGACCAGTTTCGTGATGGCCGATGATGGAACCTTGATCCTGAGGACGAAAACCCGCTCCGGCGTCGATATCGATATCAACTTCGACKAGACCACCGTGCGCGGGCTTCGCGCCTTGCTGGACAAGCGGCCATCGCCTCACTGAGAGGGCTGGGGAAACGCCTCGCAGCGGGTTGAAAACAGGCGCTCCCCGATAAAATCGACGAAGACCCGGACCTTCGGCGAGAGGTTGCGGTTGGAGGGCCAGATCAGGCTGAAATGGCCGGGAGCATCGATCCGGTCATCGAGCAGGGTGAGCAGCTCGCCCTTCCCGAGCGGATCGCGCACCAGGAAATCCGGCATGCAGCCGATACCGAGACCGGCGACCGTGGCGCCGCGCAGCGCCTCCATATTGTTGCAGGTCAGGACCGTGCGCGTGCGCAGTTCCGCCTCGCCGGCCACGAGCGTCAGCGGCCAGGCCTGGATCTTGCCGCTGTTGGGATAGCGGAAGCGGATGCCGAGATGCCCGTCGAGGTCGCGCGGGCATTCCGGCTTGCCGTGGCGTTCCAGATAGGACGGTGCGGCGCAGAGCAGCATCTGGAATGGGCGCAGGGTCCGCGCCATCAGGCGCGAATCCGGGAGTTCGCCGCTGCGGATCGCGACATCGACGCCCTCGTCGATCAGATCGACGAGGCGGTCGTTGAAATCGAGATCGACCTCGATCTCGGGATAGCGCGCCATGAACTCCGGCAGGACCGGCAATAGCAGGTGGTAGCTGACGATCGGCGTGCTGACGCGCAGGCGCCCGCGCGGCACGTCCATCGTGCGGGCGAGCATGGCGCGGGCATCGTCGAGATCGTCGAGGATGCGCCGGCAGCGCTCGTGGAAGGCCCGCCCCTCCTCGGTCAGCCGCAGGCTGCGGGTGGAGCGCTGGAACAGCCGGATGCCGAGCTGCTGTTCGAGCCTGGTCACGGCCTTGCCGACCGCCGACGCAGACAGTCCGAGCACGCGCCCGGCCATGACGAAGCTGCCGAGATCGGCGGTCCGGACAAAGGCCATCAGGCCGCTCAGCGAATCCATTCCTGGCTCTCCCGAGACACGAGCATTCGAGCGTTTAATTCCGCCAAGATCGGAATGTGCGGCGCCTTGGCAGGTATTCCATCGAGATTATCCTGTTTCTCGGGAAAGGCGAGCTTTCCCGGGAAAGGCGAGCCCCGGCTGGGTCGCAGCTCCGCCGCCATCGAACAGGGCATTCAATCCATGACGCAAACCACCACGCGGCCGCGCACGGCCGAGCAGGCGCTCGTGCTCCTCTCCGTCTGCCTCGCCGCGGCCGCGATGCCGCTGACCTTTACCGGGCCGGCCGTGGCGCTTCCTGCCATCGGCAAGGCTTTGGGCGGCAGCCCGATCGCGCTCAACTGGGTCACCAACGCCTTTATGCTGACCTTCGGATCGAGCCTGATGGCAGCGGGCGGACTGGCCGATGCCTATGGCCGCAAGCGCGTCTTCCTCATCGGCGTCGGCGCGTTCGCGGTGCTCTCCATGGCGCTGGCCGTTGCACCCGATATCCTGTGGTTCGATCTGGGCCGCGCGGCCCAGGGCGTCGCGGCGGCAGCCGCCTTTTCCGGCGKCATGGCGGCGCTCGCACAGGAATTCGATGGCGCGTCGCGCATCCGCGCCTTCAGCATCGTCGGCACGAGCTTCGGCGTCGGCCTTGCCTTCGGGCCGATCGCTTCGGGCCTGATGATCGACGCTTTCGGCTGGCGCAGCATTTTTGGGCTCGTGATCGTACTGGCGGTGCTCGCTTTGGCGCTGGGCGCGCGCGTCCTGCAGGAATCGCGCGATCC
>NZ_JBFTRC010000248.1:0-7143 GCF_056399325.1 Allobosea sp. 01N443 | reverse complement strand
GGCCGGGCGCGAGCATCGCTTTCCCGGTTTCCGAGGCGGGCGGGCTGTTCTTCCTGGGGGATGGCCATGCCTGCCAGGGTGATGGCGAGATCGTCGGCACCGGCATCGAGACCAGTTTCGAGATCGCGTTCACCCTGCATCTGCGCAAGAATGCGCCGGGCCGGTGGCCGCGTTGCGAGACCGCGACCGAGATCATGACCCTGGCCAGCGGCCGCCCGCTCGACCAGCCGCTCCAGTTCGCGACGACCGAGATGCTCCGCTGGATCGTCGACGACCTCGGTGTCGATACCGTCGAGGCGAGTCATCTGCTCGGCCAGTTGGTCCGTTACGACGTCGCCAACATCTTCAACCCCGCTTATTGCGTGGCCTGCCGGCTGGATAAGAACGACATCACGAGGGCGATGTCGCTGCTCGGCAAGTAACCCCAGCGAGGCGGCGCCCGGCTGGGAGTCCAGGGCAATAACGCTTGGGCAAGAGCTCAGCCGGCCTGTAGCGGCTTGCGATAATACACCACCCGCTCGGTTTCTTCGAAACCGAGCGCCTCATGCGTCTGCTGCGAGACGGCATTGGACAGGTCGGTGTCCGAGGCGAGTTCCATGCAGCCATGGCTCTTTGCCCAGGTCTCGACGGCTGCGCAAAGCGCCCGGGCGACGCCGTGAAGCCGTGAGCCGGGCGTGACATAGATCCCTTCGAGGAAGCCGACGGGCGAGGTTTCGCAGCCATTGACGTAGTCGTGCCGCAGGGCGGCCTCGGCAAGGCCGATCGCCAGGCCAACATCGTCCCGCGCGATGAACGCGGTATCGTTCGCACTTGCGAGAATGCCCACGGCCTCGTCGCGATGCTCCTGCGCGGTCGAATCCGGCCAGAGGGCCAGGCGCAGCCTGATCCAGTCCTCCTGCGTCTCATCCGTGCAGGTTTCGATCAGCATCGGACCAGCCGCGTCCCTCTTGCCAGTTGGATCGGCAACAATGCGGTCGCGCCCGCCGGTCACGACGCCAGGCGTTCCAGCATGGTGTAGGGACCGCCCTTGTAGGTGGTGCTTCCGAAGGGCCGGTATCCGAACTTGTCCGCCAGGCGCAGCGAGGCGACGTTTTCGGGGGTGATGATGCAGACGGTGCGGGCAGGGGCGTGCGTGCGGGCAAGCCAGTCATGGCTTGCGGCGACCGCCTCCGCAGCCAGGCCCCGTCCATGCGTCGAGCGCGCCATGATCCAGGAGGCTTCCGGGAATCCGTCGAAGCGCTCGCCCAGGCCGCGGTGGAAATCGGCGAGGCCGACATCGCCGACCAGTTCGCCGCTTGCCTTGTCGAAGACGGCGAACATGCCGTAGCCGAGCAGCGACCAATGGCCGGCATAGCGCAGCAGCCGGTTCCAGCCATCCTCCCGCGACAATTGCGGCACGGCAATGAACCGGAACAGGTCCCGGTCCGAAAACATCGCGTACCAGGGTTCGAAATCCTCCAGCGCGTGAGGGCGCAGGAGCAGGCGTGGTGTCTCGATCATGGCGGGACAGAAAGCAGCAGCACGACTCGGCGTCAACGCAGGAGAACGCCCTACAGCCCCGCGATCGCCTCGCCGGGATCGGCCTTTGGAGCCCTGGCGATCGCGAAGGCGGCGTTCAGCTCTGCGCCATAGAGGAAGATCGCGGCGAGCCAGTAGAGGAAAACGAGGGCGATCATCGCCGTCGCAAGGCCGGCATAGGTCGTGACATAGGCACCTGCAAAGCCGTCGAGATACCAGCCGAAGCCGAGGCCGCCGACGAGCCAGAAGGCGAGGGTGACGAGAATGCCGGGCCAGAGCGTCCGGATATGCGGGGCGCGGGCCGGCAGCGTGCTGTGTGCGACGATCAGCGCCAGCACGATCAACATGGTCGCGCCAGCGACGCGCAGGAAG
Organism: Allobosea sp. 01N443; assembly: GCF_056399325.1. Classification (NCBI taxonomy): domain Bacteria; kingdom Pseudomonadati; phylum Pseudomonadota; class Alphaproteobacteria; order Hyphomicrobiales; family Alloboseaceae; genus Allobosea; species Allobosea sp. 01N443. The sequence continues at coordinate 5,253 of NZ_JBFTRC010000248.1, read as the reverse complement.
CTGAGCAGGATGGAGAGTGGCGCCAGCCAGGGCGCGAAGCCGATCAGCCAGCGCAGGACCAGCGGCCCGAGCACCACGAGAAACGCGAAGGAGAGCATGAACACGGCGCCGCCGATCACGTAGAGGATCGATTCCAGCCGTGTGTGCCACCAGGCCCGCCATTCATAGGCCTCGTAGGCACGGTTGAGGCCGATGCGCAGCGCCTCGACGCCGGACGACGAGAAATACAGCGCCAGCAGCGCGCCAAAGGTCAGCGCGTCGCTGCGGACCGCCGTCAGCACCGAGCGCACCTCGCGTGCGATCGGGATGGCGATCTCCTTGGGCCAGGCCTCGAGCAGCAGCGCGGTTGCCTCATCGGCCGCATTCTGCGTGCCGAAGACGCCGCCGAGCGCGGTCACCAGGATCAGGAAGGGGAAGAGCGACATCAGCACGGAGAGCGCGATATGGCTCGCGATCGCCCAGGAATCATGGGCGAGGAAACGCTCGAACGCGAGGGAGGGGACGGACAGCAGCGACATGCGGAGACTCGGGCGAGCGGGCGCTGATTGTGACCTCAACCCGCCCCGCCGTCATCCAGGCTCTGTGCCCGATCCACCCGCGGCCCCTCGCTGGCCCGGCATGACGCATTCGTTCCCTCCCCCGGACATGCCGTCCCGGCGTCGTCGGACGGCGACAAGCGCTTGCTCCGGGATTATCAGGGCGATCAGCGAAAGCCGGTGCCCATGCTCGAATCGCCCCTGTTCCTGCGCGTCATCCCGCTCGTCTTCACGCTTCTCTGGTCGAGCGGCTGGATCGTTGCCGGCTATTCCGCGCGCTATGCCGACCCGCTGACCTTCCTGGCCGTGCGCTATGCCTGTGCCGGCCTGCTGCTCATCGGCCTGGCGCTCGCCGTCGGTGCCCCCTGGCCGAAGGGCCGCCGCGCGATCATCGACTGCATCGTCACCGGTATCCTGCTGCATGCCGTTTATCTCGGCGGCGTCTGGTGGGCGGTGCGCCATGGCCTGCCRGCCGGAGTTTCCGGCCTGATTGCCGGCCTTCAGCCCGTGCTGACTGCGCTGTTTTCCCCCCTTCTGGTCGGCGAACGCATCTCGCCGGTGCGCTGGGCCGGGATTCTCTGCGGTTTCCTCGGCATCGCMCTGGTGCTCGAGCCGAAGCTGGTCGGCGTCGATCCGCAGGCGCTCGCCGGCATCCTGCTGCCGGTCGGCGTCAATATCGTCGCGATGTTCGCCGTGACCTTCGGCTCCTTCTATCAGAAGAAGCGCATCGTCACCGGCGATCTGCGGACCGTGACCGCCTGGCAGTACACCGCGGCCTTCCTCGTCACGCTGCCCGTCGCCTATGCGCTCGAACCGATGCGGATCGAGTGGAACCTGACCATGGCCCTGGTGCTGGCCTGGTCGGTCCTGGCGCTCTCGCTCGGTGGAATCGGGCTCTATCTCTGGCTGATCCGGCGTGGCGAAGTCTCGCGCACCGCGACCTTCCTCTATCTCGTGCCGCCGGCCGTCGCGGTCGAGGCGTGGCTGCTCTTCGGGGAGACGCTGACGCCGCTCCAGCTCGTCGGCATGGCTGTGGCGGTGCTCGGCGTCGTGCTGGCCAGTCGAAAATAGTCTGGCCCCCAGCCGAAAGGTGGATTTCGGATTCGCCAGGTTCTCTCCTATGCTGCGTCGCAACAAAGGGAGAGAGATCATGAGCGCCAACGTCGCCCGCCACTCCGAGGCCCCTGGCTCCGCCGTCGAGCTGATCGGTGCCGCGCTGCCAGGCTTCGAGACGCTGCTCGACCAGGCGATCGCTGCGGTACGCCAGAAGGTGCTGGTCGACGGCAAGATCTCGTCTTCGAGGCTCGAAGCCGAGCAGCACGCGGCGCATGGCCTGTCCTGGCTCGCGACCTATGTCATGGCGTTGCGAGAGCTGAAGGCCTATGGCGAGCGCCTGCAGGTGGAGGACCGCTACGGCGCCACCGAGGATTACGCGCTGCGCGTCGGCGCCGGTGAATATGCAGCCCAGATCTTTGGCGGCATCCCGATGAGCCAGGGCGAGATCGTCAGGCTCCCGGCGCTCGGCCTTGGCCAGAAGTCGATCGCCGCCGCGCGTGGCGAAGCGGCGGAAACCCTGATCTCCGAGGGCAACACGCCGGAAAACCGCGCGCGCCTCGTCGCCTTGTTCAGCCAGTCGCAGGGGCTCGCCAGTGTCGGCGATCCCGGCCTCGACGAGACCCTGGAAGCGATCCGCTCCGAGATGCGCCGCTTCTGCGAGGCGGAGGTGACGCCGCATGCGCACGAATGGCATCTGGAGAACCACTACATCCCGATGCCGGTCGTCGAGAAAATGGCCGAGCTCGGCGTCTTCGGCCTGACCATTCCCGAGGAATTCGGCGGCATGGGCCTCAGCAAGGTCTCGATGTGCGTCGTCTCGGAGGAGCTTTCGCGCGGCTATATCGGCGTCGGCTCGCTCGGCACCCGCTCCGAAATCGCGGCCGAGCTCATCCTCTGTGGCGGCACGCCGGAGCAGAAGGCGCATTGGCTGCCGAAGATCGCCGCGGGCGAGACCTTGCCGACGGCCGTCTTCACCGAGCCCAATACCGGCTCGGACCTCGCTTCGCTGCGCACCAAGGCGGTGCGGGATGGCGATGTCTTCAAGGTCCATGGCAACAAGACCTGGATCACCCATCCCGTTCGCGCCGATATCATGACGCTGCTTGTCCGCACCGATCCGGACGCACCGGGTTATCGCGGCCTCTCCATGCTGATTGCCGAAAAGCCGCGCGGCACGGACGAAGACCCGTTCCCGGTTGCCGGACTGACCGGCGGCGAGATCGAGGTGCTCGGCTATCGCGGGATGAAGGAATACGAGCTCGCCTTCGACGGTTTCGAGGTCAAGGCCGGGAACCTGCTCGGTGGCGTCGAAGGCCAGGGCTTCAAGCAGCTCATGCAGACCTTCGAGGCGGCCCGAATCCAGACGGCGGCGCGCGCCATCGGCGTGGCGCAATCGGCTTTCGATCTGGGGCTGCGCTATGCGCAGGAGCGCATCCAGTTCGGCAAGCCGCTGATCGCCTTCCCGCGCGTCGCCGACAAGCTCGCGATGATGGCGGCTGAAATCCTGATCGCCCGCCAGCTCACCTATTTCGCCGCTCGCGAGAAGGACGCCGAGCGCCGCTGCGATCTCGAGGCCGGCATGGCCAAGCTGCTCGGCGCCCGGGTTGCCTGGGCCGCCGCCGATAACGCGCTGCAGATCCATGGCGGCAATGGTTTTGCGCTGGAATACCCGATCAGCCGCGTCCTCTGTGACGCCCGCATCCTGAACATTTTTGAGGGTGCGGCGGAGATTCAGGCGCAGGTGATCGCACGGCGGCTGGTCGAGGGCTGACAGCCCCCGGACCCGCCGGAGGAAGCCGGCTGTGTTTGCATCGGCTTTTCCGAAAACCGCAATCCACTCTTCGGGTCGATGCGTTAGCGCTTCGCCTTCCCGGCAGGCTCCAGGGCGGTCGCGCCATCGAACGGGTAGGCCGCGCCGGAGACCTCGATCGCCACATGCGTTCCCGGCTCCGGCGGGGACAGGTCGGATGAGCGCAACTGCAGCAGGGTGTCCGTATCCGCATCGAGCGCGATCGTGACGAGGCTGCTGGCGCCGCCGAACTCGACCTCGACGATCCTCCCTCCGGTGCCGCCAGCGAGCTCTGAGGCGGCCGATGGCCGCAGGCGAAGCTGTTCGGGGCGCAGCAGGATCGTTGCCGGGCCGCGCCGGGTTCGGTCGGTGATCGCAATCTGGCCGAGTGCGCAGCGCGCCGCGCCATCGGCCAGCTCCGCCTGCAGCAGGATCGCGTCGCCGAGGAAACGAGCGATCGCGGGGTTGAGGGGTTGCATGTAGAGAAGCCGTGGCGGCCCGGCCTGGACCAGTCGGCCCTCCTTCAGCACGACGAGCTGGTCGGCGAAGCCGAGCGCTTCGCCCTGGTCATGCGTGACGAGGATCGCGGTCACCGCGAATTCTCGCAGCACGTCGGCCACCTTGCGGCGCATGGTCTCGCGCAGCCCGGTATCGAGGGCGGAGAAGGGCTCGTCCAGAAGCATCAGCCGCGGCCGCCGGGCGAGCGCACGGGCGAGGGCGACGCGCTGCTGCTGGCCGCCGGACAACTGGTGGGGCCGCCTTTCAGCCATGCTGCGCGGCAGTTCGACAATGTCCATCAGCTCTGCAATCCGGGCATCCCGGTCGGTCTGGTTCCGCGTCAGCCCAAAGCCGATATTCTCTGCGATGCTGAGATGCGGGAACAGGGAGCCGTCCTGCGTCACGACGCCGATCCCGCGCAGATGCGCGGGGACGCCCAACCCGCCATCGACGATGATCTCGTTGCCGATGGTCACGGTGCCCGCGGCGGCCGTCTCGAAGCCCGCGATGATGCGCAGCAGGGTCGTCTTGCCCGATCCCGAGGGGCCGACGATCGCGGTCCGTATGCCGGGCGCGACCGAGAAGCTGATATCGTCGAGGGCAAGCGTCGCGCCGTACTGCTTGCTCAGGCCGGAAACGGTCAGGACGCTCACAGGCCGTTCGCCTTTCGCGACTGCCGGTGCAGCATCACGGCCATCGGGATGGAGAGGATGATCATCAGGACCGCATAGGGCGTCGCCGCGACATAGTCGATCTCGCCGGTCAGCGACCAGAACTCCGTCGCCAGCGTCCGCGTCCCATTGGGCGAGAGCAGGAGCGTGGCGGTCAGCTCCGTGGTGATGCCAAGTCCGACCAGCGCCATCGCCGCGCCAAGCCCAGGCGCGGCCAGGCGCAGCGTGACCTGCAGCACCGCCAGCAAGGGCGGCCGCCCGAGCGCCGAGGCTGCCCATTCGAGCTCGACCGGCACCTGCGCGAGGCTGCCGCGCAGACCGACCAGCGCGCGCGGCAGGAAGATCAGCGCATAGGCGACGAGCAGCATGAACCAGCTCTGGTACAAGGGCAGCGCCACGCGGACCGTGATCGTGACCAGCGCGAGCGCGACGACGATGCCCGGCAGCGAGCCGACATAGACATGGCAGGCTTCGAGCCGCCGTTGCCAGAGCCCCGGCCGCCGCACGCACAGCCAGGCGATCGGGATGGCGGCAGCACTCGTGAGGGCGGCGCCGGCCACGGCATAGAAGACGGTCGTGCCGAAGGCGCCGGCGAGATCGGAGATCCGCCAGGCGTCCGCTCCGCCGAGAACGAGCCAGCGTCCGAGCGTCAGGCTGGGGACGCCGAGCGAGAGCAGTGCATAGGTGAGAAGCAGGCCGAGGC
>NZ_JBFTRC010000247.1:0-7199 GCF_056399325.1 Allobosea sp. 01N443 | reverse complement strand
ATCGAGCTGCCGCGGCTACGCCCCGCCCATCTCGGCGACTACCCGAGCTTCAACGCCTATGCCGACCGCATCCACGACGCCTTCAGGCGTTTTGGCGTGATCCGGTATTGAGGCTTGCCAGCAGCGCCCATCGGACTAGCCTTCCCGGATGGAAGGAGCCTGCGATGGCCGAGCACGATCACCCGCATTCGCACGACCATGACGAGCCACGCTGGAAACATGACGGCGTGCGCGTCATCACCGGCGACAAGCTCGATCCCAACACCGCCCAGACGCCTGGCATGTTCCGGCAGGCTGCGATCAACCACGCCCGGGTCGGTGCGCAAAAGATCTGGGCCGGCACGGTCTCGATCCAGCCCAATGCCAAGACCGGTGTGCATCATCATGGCGAGCTGGAAAGCGTGATCTATGTCGTGCGCGGCAAGGCCCGCATGCGTTGGGGCGAGAGGCTCGAATTCGTCGCGGAGGCCGGGCCGGGCGACTTCATCTACGTGCCGCCCTTCGTGCCGCACCAGGAGATCAACGCCAATCCGGACGAGCCTCTCGAATGCGTGCTGGTGCGTTCCGACAACGAGGCCGTAGTGGTCAACATCACCGATGTCGACCCGGTCGAGGCGCCTGAAGAGGTCTATTGGATCGACCCGATCCACAAGCACCCACCGGGCGGCGGCTCCCGAGACTAACCGCCGACCTCGAAATCGCCCGGCTGAGCGGGCGCGATCGCCGTGAACAGCGTGCGGTCGGGCTTGAGGTCGAGCAGCGGCGTCCCGTCGAGACAATCGAGCCCACGGACCAGCAGCACCGGCCCCTCCCGGGCGGCCAGCGTGACGATCGAGGTGCCGATCGGATTGGGCCTGACGGGGGAGCGAAGCGCGAAAGTGCCGTGGGTCTGCCCGTCACTTGCAGGACTCTGAAGCACGAGGTCGCGTCGGGACCGGTGCAGCCAGTACAGCACCTCCAGGCGCTCGAAGCGCTCGATCCCGGCAAGCGCCGCATCCCAGGGCTCGAACAGCTCGATCCGACAGAGCGGCCCATCGATCCGCCCCTGGCGCGGGCAGGTCAACCGAGAACTCCACGGCGTCCGGATTCTGCCAATGAAGACCAGTCCGGCATCGCTCGCCACGGGCGGCGCGACCGCAACCTCGTGGTCGCGGATCTCGTTCTCGCGCACCATCGCCGTCAGTCGATCGCGACCATCACGTCGGAGGCCTTCACCACGGCGTAGGCCTGCTGCCCGACCGTGAGCTTGAGCTCGTCGACCGCTGCGTTGGTGATGGCCGAGGTCACGATCGCTCCGCCGATGTCGATGCGGACATGGGCGGTCGTCGCGCCCTTCGTGATCTCGACGATCTTTCCCTTGAGCTGATTGCGGGCGCTGATCTTCACGAGCTTTCTCCTCAGCATGTCCGGAGGGCCATCCCCTCACTCATGGTGATTGACACGGCTCTCGACGCCACGCAACGATCGCTATATTCCACGATGCACAGCGATTGCGATTTCGAGGGAACGCGACCATGACAACCCGCCGCCACGTACTCGGCCTTGCCGCAGCCTTCCTTTTCGGAATGGCCACTGTCTCTGGCAAGGCCCAGGCACAGAGCAAGGAGCTCGTCATTTTCGCGGCTGCGAGCCTCAAGAATGCGCTCGACGAGGCCGCGGCCAGCTGGGTCAAGGAAAGCGGCAAGCCGGCGCCAAAGATCTCCTACGCGGCGAGCAACGCGCTGGCCAAGCAGATCGAACAGGGCGCACCAGCCGATATCTTCATGTCGGCGGATCTCGACTGGATGGATTACGCGGCCTCGAAGAACCTGATCAAGTCTGACACCCGCGTCAGTCTGCTGGCCAACCGGATCGCGCTCATCGCCGCCAAGGATTCGGCTGCCAAGGTCGAACTGAAGCCAGGCGTCGATCTGGCCACCGTGCTCGGCTCCGGCCGGCTCGCCATGGGCAATGTCGATTCCGTGCCCGCCGGCAAATACGGCAAGGCTGCGCTCGAGAAGCTCGGCGGCTGGGACAAGATCAAGGACAAGGTGGCACAGGCCGACAACGTTCGTGCCGCCCTGCTGCTGGTCTCGCGCGGCGAGGCGCCGCTCGGCATCGTCTACACCACCGATGCCGCCGCGGACCCGCAGGTCAAGGTTGTCGCCACTTTCCCCGAGGACTCGCACCCGCCGATCATCTATCCGGTCGCGGTGACCAAGGACTCGGCCAATGCTGACGCCCAGGCCTTCCTGACCTATCTGCGCGGTCCCGCGGCAAAGGGCGCCTTCGAGAAGCAGGGCTTCACGGTGCTGAACAAGGCTGCCAGCTCTTCGTGAGCGACTGGCTGTCCCCTGAGGAGTGGACGGCGGTCAGGCTCAGCCTGCTTGTCGCAACGACGGCCACGATCGCGAGCCTGCCGATCGGCATCGCGATCGCGTTCCTGCTGGCGCGAGGCCGTTTCTGGGGCAAGTCGCTCCTGGACGCCCTCGTGCATCTGCCGCTGATCATGCCGCCTGTCGTGACCGGCTACCTGCTGCTGATCGGCTTCGGACGGCGCGGCCCGATCGGGCAGTTCCTCTATGACTGGTTCGGCATCGTCCTGTCCTTCCGCTGGACCGGTGCCGCGCTTGCCGCCGGGGTGATGGGCTTTCCGCTTATGGTGCGGGCGATCCGGCTCTCGATCGAGGCCGTCGATCGCAAGTTGGAGGATGCCGCCGGCACCCTTGGCGCCAGTCCGCTCTGGGTCTTCCTCGCCGTGACCCTGCCGCTGTGCCTGCCCGGCATCGTCGTTGGCATGATCCTGAGCTTCGCCAAGGCGATGGGCGAGTTCGGCGCAACCATCACCTTCGTCTCGAACATCCCCGGCGAGACCCAGACTCTGCCCTCGGCGATCTACACCTTCACCCAGGTGCCGGGAGGCGAGGCCGGAGCCATGCGGCTGACGCTGATCTCGATTGCCATATCCGTCATCGCACTGTTTGCCTCCGAGGCGATGGCGCGGTTTGTCGGGCGCCGGATCGCGATCGAATGACACCGGCTCTCGATGTCGCGGTTGAGCATCGGCTCGGGAACTTCCTGCTCGACGCCCGCTTCACTGCGGATGGCGGTCTGACGGCTCTCTTCGGGCGCTCCGGCTCGGGCAAGACCTCGCTGGTCAATGTCATCGGCGGCCTGATCCGCCCGACACGTGGCCGGATCGTCGTCGCCGGCGAAACCCTGGTCGATACCGACCGCGGCATCTTCGTCCCCAAACATCGCCGCCGGATCGGCTATGTCTTCCAGGAAGCGCGGCTGTTCCCGCATCTCACCGTCCGCCAGAACCTGCTCTTCGGACGCTGGTTCGCCCGGCACCACGGCCATGACGGCACCGAGATTGCAAGCGTACTCGAACTGCTCGGCATCGGCCATTTGCTGGAGCGCCGCCCCGCGGGGCTCTCCGGCGGCGAGAAGCAGCGCGTGGCGATCGGCCGAGCCCTGCTGGCAAGGCCGCGCCTGCTCTTGATGGACGAGCCGCTCGCTTCGCTTGACGAAGCACGCAAGGCCGAGATTCTGCCCTATATCGAGCGATTGCGCGACGAGATGGGCCTGCCGATCGTCTATGTCTCGCATTCGGCGGCCGAGGTCGCACGCCTTGCGACGAATCTGGTCATCGTCGACCAGGGCGCGGTCAAGGCGTCGGGCCCGACGGCCGAGGTGATGTCGCGGCTCGATGTCGCGATGCTGCCCGGGGCGCCGGAAGCGAGCGCCGTACTCGACGCCGAAGTCACGGGTCTTGACCCTGTCCATCACCTGGCGACGCTGTCGACCCAGGCAGGCCGGCTCTTTGTCGCGCGTCCCGGTCTGCGCGCGGGAGCGCGGCTGCGCGTCCGCATCCTCGCCAGCGACGTTCTCCTCAGCCTCAACCCGCTGGAAGGCATCAGTGCACTCAATGTGCTGCCGGGTACCATTGCCGAGGTCGGCATGGGGCGCGGAACGGAGGGAGCCGCCGTCGACCTGCGCATCGATTGCAATGGCGCCATGCTCGTTGCCCGGCTGACCACGAAATCGGTGTCTCAGCTTGGGCTGAAACCGGGCAGCCCGATCTATGCGGTCATCAAAAGCGTCTCGGTCGATGCGCCCTGACGATGTCCTGCCGCATGCAATGGAGACTGGCGGTGCCATTGCGCTGTAGTTCGGCATATATGGCTATGCGGCGGGAAACGACGATGCGGGCCTGACCGAAGCCGGCTAGACTGGTTGCGCAACAAGGACGCCTGAATGCCCGAAACGCCGCCGCCCCCCGCCGTCGAACTCAGCCTCAGGCTCGACTTCTCGCCCGGCGGCCGACTCGGCCCGGGCAAGGTCGAGTTGCTCGAAGCTGTCGAGCAGACGGGCTCGATTTCTGCAGCGGGACGGGCGATGACCATGTCCTACAGGCGAGCCTGGCTATTGGTCGACGAACTCAACAGGATGTTCCGGCAACCGCTTGTGGAAGCCCAGCCCGGCGGCAGCAAGGGCGGTGGAGCGCATCTGACGCCGCTCGGACGCGAGGTCGTGGCGCATTACCGCGCTGTCGAGAGCAAGGCACTGAAGGCGGGCAATCTTCATATCGAAGCCCTGCGCGGGCTCGTCGACGAGCGGGGCGGCAAGTCCTGATCGGCAAGTCCTGAAACGAGAACGGCGCACGGTCGAACCGACCGCGCGCCGTGGAAGCCGGGCCTCAGGCTCAGCGTTCGATCATCTTGTTCCAGCGGCTGTTCCATTCCGGGCGCTTGGCGTTGATCGCATCCCAGTCCAGCGTCACTGCGGTCTTCATGTTGGCGTGGAAGGCCTTGAGCTTCTCCTCGGCCTCCGGCGTCGTGGCCTTTGCCTTGGTGTTGGAAGGCACGACATTGCCGGCAGCCAGCGCCTTGCTCTGCGCATCGGCCGAAAGCAGATAGGCCGCCAGCTTCTGTGCCAGCTCCGGCTCCGAGTTATTGGCGATGACGCATTGCGCCACCATCAGCACGACGGACCCTTCCTTCGGCTGGGCATATTCCGCCGCAATGCCCTTTTCCTTCAAGGTCGCGACCGCCGTCGGCGTCAGCGGGAAGATCGCTGCTTCGCCGGTCTGGACCATTTCCGAGATCTTGGCCGAGCTCGGGATGAACTCGAGCACGTTCTTGCCGATCAGGTCGCGGAACTTGCTGAAGCCCGGCTCGACATTGGTCTCGTTGCCGCCCTGGATACGGTTGAACATCAGGAAGGCGTGCAGACCGAAGGACGACGCCGAGGCCGACTGGAACACGACCTTGCCCTTGAACTTCGGGTCGGCGAGATCCATCCACGAAGTCGGCGCAGCCCAGCCCTTCTCGTCGAACATCTTCTTGTTATAGGCGAGCCCGGTCATGCCGAGGTCGATACCGACTGCCATGTCGTCCTTCATCCGGGTGCCCTGAGCAAGCTCGGCCAGCTCCGGACCGGGCTTCAGCTTTTCGCAGAGGCCGGCGCCGATCGCGCGCACCATGACGCCGTCATCGAGGAACATCACATGCATCTGCGGCTTGTCCTTGGCCGCAGTCGCCTTGGCCAGGATGTCCGAGGAAGTGCCCGGCACGACGACGATCTTGACGTCATTGGCCTTCTCGAACTCGGGGAAGACAGCCTGCGTGAAGGTGCGCTCGAAATTGCCGCCATTCATGCCGACATAGAGCGTCTTGGACTGCGCCATGGCGGCGCCGGAGGCGACGACGGCAAATGCGGCGACAGTGCTCGCCAGAGCGGTACGGCGGTTGATCATGAACGTGTCTCCCTTGTGTGTGGTGGCTCTGATGCTTCTCCCGCACCCGAGCCTCGGTCTGTGCGGGTCGAAATCGGAACGGGCGCGAAGCGTCCGATCGTGAACGCGTCGATGGGCGTCGTGCTGCGCCCGTCGCGGACAAGTTCGGCGAGGACCTCGCCGACGCCGGGAGCGATCTGAAAGCCGGCCCCGGTGAAGCCGAAGGCGTGGATCAGGCCGGGTGTCGTCAGGCTCGGCCCGATCACCGGGTTGCGATCGGGTATCGCTCCCTCGGTGCCGCTCCAGAAGCGGATGGCATGGGCGTGGCGCAGGCCCGGGAAGAGTTCGGCCGCGCGGTTCATGATGGCAAGCGCGCCCTCGCCGCGTGGGCGCGAGAAATCGGGATCGTCCAGGGGCAAGGCGCGTTCGCCGCCGACGACGCAATTGCCGCGCTCGACCTGCCGGGCATAGATGCCGCCGCCCTCCATGCCGATATTGGCGGTCATGATCGCCTCGAGCGGCTCGGTCACCACCATCGAGGGATAGATGCGCGCAAGCGGCACAGGCTCGCCAAATGCCGCAGCGAAGCTGTCAGCCCAGGCGCCCGCGCTGTTGATGACGAAACGCGCGCTCAGCGAGAGATCATCGCCCGCTTCCAGCGCGAAGCCCGCACCGTTGCGCGTTACGCCCTTCACCGGCGTGTTCTCCAGCACATGGACACCGACACGGCGCGCTGCGCTGGCAAAGCCGGTCGAGACCAGTCGCGGATTGGCATGGCCGTCGCCGGCGCAGAAGGAGGCGCCGAACACGTCGCCGCCGACCCAGCCGAAGCGCTCGCGCAGGCCGTTATGGCCAATCAGCTCGAGACCGAGCCCCTGTCCGGCAACTGTCTCGGCATAGGCTTCAAGTGCAGCCATGTCGGCCTCGTCGCGCGCGAGCTTGAGGTGGCCGGAGCGCAGGAACTCGCCATCGATGCCGATCAACGCCTGCAGCCGCGGCCAGATGGCATGCGCGCGCTGAGACAGCGGCAACTGCTCGAGCGGCCGTCCCTGGCGACGCACACCGCCATAGTTTACGCCGCTCGCCTGCGCGCCACAAAAGCCCTTGTCGAGCAGCGCCACCGACATGCCCATGCCGCGCAGCGCAAGAGCCGCCGAACTGCCGACCAGGCCGCCGCCAATGATGGCGACATCGACATCAAGACGCCGGCTCATTCCGCGGCCTCCGCACCGGTCTCGGCCATCGTCAACGCGAGGGGGATCGGCTTGACCGGCGCCTGGCTCCGCAGCCGGCCGACAGCGTCGATTCCCCGGCCCGTCTCTCCGGCGAGAAGCTCGGCCGCCACGCTGCCGCAGATCCGCCCCTGGCAACGGCCCATGCCGATCCGGCTGACGGCCTTCAGCCGATTGAGCTCGCTGATCTCGAAATGACCGACCGCGCGGCGAACCTCGCCAGCGCTGATCTCTTCGCAGCGGCAGAC
>NZ_JBFTRC010000246.1:0-7204 GCF_056399325.1 Allobosea sp. 01N443 | reverse complement strand
CATTGGTACAGGAAAGACCACGGTCGAGGATCGCTCTCCCGCGATGTCGTGAAGCGCCGCGAAATAGCGTAACTGCATCGGCTGCGGTTCCTGGGCAAGTATCCGACCTGCCTCGACCAGCTTCTCGGCGRCTTGCTGCTCGCCCAGCGCGTTGATCACCTTCGCGCGCCGAAGTCGTTCCGCCTCGGCCTGCTTGGCGATGGCGCGCACCATGTTTTCATTGAGATCGATATCCTTGATCTCAATGTTGGTGACCTTGATGCCCCAGGCGTCGGTTTGCTGATCGAGAATCTCCTGGATGTCGGCGTTGAGTCTGTCCCGCTCCGCGAGCATCTCGTCCAGTTCATGTTTTCCAAGCACCGAGCGCAGTGTGGTCTGTGCCAGCTGGCTGGTCGCTATCATAAAATTTCCGACTTTGATGATTGCGCGCTCGGGATCGATGATGCGGAAGTATAGAACGGCGTTTACCTTGACGGAGACGTTATCGCGGGAAATCACGTCCTGTGGCGGCACGTCCTGAACCATCACCCTGAGATCGACTTTCACCATCTGCTGGACGAACGGAATCAGAATGATGAGGCCCGGGCCTTTCACGCCGGAGAAGCGTCCGAGCGTGAAGATGATACCGCGCTCGTATTCCCGCAGGATGCGAATGGCCGAAGAKAAGAATACGATCACGGCGATCGCGAGCAGTGCATAGATCAAACAATCGAGCATCACCGCGCACCTCCTTCGCCGGCGGTCAGTCCCGGCCGCCGACGCACCATCAGCGTCAGATCCATGATGCTAGCCACCTCGACCATCTCTCCTGGTCTGAAGGCTTCCGCGCTGCGTGCTTGCCAGCGCTCACCCTGTGTGAAGACGTGGCCTTCTCTGTCAGCCCAGTCGAGGACCTCGGCGGACAGGCCGCGCATGGCTTGTGCACCGACACGTGCAGGACCTTTGCGGGCTCGCCTAAGCGAACTGAATATGACGACAATCAGGCCAATGAACATCGCCGCCGCGATGCCAATGACCCACCATGACAAGCGATATCCCGGTGCTTCGACTTTGAAGAGCATCATCGCTCCGAGCACGAAAGCGATGATCCCACCGATGCCGACGATCGCAGTCGGAGTGAAGGCCTCGATCGTGAAGAGTGCGATCCCCAGCAGCATCAGCGCGAGGCCGGCATAGTTGATCGGCAGCATGTTGAGGGCATAGAGACCCAGCAGCAGACAAATCGTGCCGACCACCCCGGGCGCGATGGCGCCGGGAGACGCGAATTCGAAAATCAGACCGTAGACGCCGACCAGCAGAAGAATGAAGGCGACGTTGGGGTCGGTGATGACCGACAGAAATTGCGAGATCCATCCGGGATCGAGCGCCCCGATCGTTGCATCCTTCGTCGCCAGATGCCGGGTTTCGCCACCCGCAATTTCCACGACGCGACCATCGATTTGCTTGAGCAGCTCAGTCGGGTTGCGCGCGATGAGATCGATGACATTCGCCTGCAACGCAGCGCTGGCGGAAAGGCTGGCTGCCTCGCGGACAGCTTTCTCGGCCCAATCGGCGTTGCGTCCGCGCAACTCGGCCAGGCTGCGGATTGAGGCGACGGCATCGTTCGTCATCTTCGCCGTCATCGCCTCCGTCGGCTCTGTTTGCTGGGCGCTATCTTTCTTGTCCTTGCCGTCCTTGTCGGTGGATTTGCTCGGCAGACCGGGTACCGGACCGCCGATCTGTACCGGCGTCGCCGCGCCGAGATTGGTGCCCGGCGCCATTGCTGCGATGTGCGTCGCATAGAGGATATAGGTGCCCGCGCTGGCCGCGTGGGCGCCGGAAGGAGAGACGTAACCGACGACAGGAATGGATGAGGCCAGCACGTCTGCGACGATCTCGCGCATGCTGGTCGCGAGGCCGCCCGGTGTATTCAGACGCAGAATGACAACTTCGGCGCGTCGTTCGTTTGCCTTGGCCAGAGCGTCTTTCACGTAACCGGCCGTCGCCGGTCCGATCGCGCCGTCGACGGAAATGATCAATGCAGCTCTGCTGTTCTCCCCCRTCGCGGCGGAAAGGGGAGAGAACGCCAATGCGGCGGCTGCAATTGCCGCGACAAGGGTCGCCTGTACCGTCTGCACAGCAAGGACTCCCTCAATCACGGCGATATGGGGGATATCCCCGACGACCTCAATATGATCGCGATTGCCAATCCGCAGTTCGCCGGCCGATAGCGGATGCGAGAGCCGCTGGAGATGACAGGCGGCGTCGCGAGGACGCGATCGGCTGATCCGGTCTGCCCCCAAGAGTTCGAAACAGCTTCACTCGTTCCACGGTCCCGGCGATAGAGTTTTGAGCATCGGCGTCGCGTCGCCTTGACGCGCGATCCTGATCACGAAGGAAGCGGCAGGCGTCCCTCATTTCCGCTATAATTGGACCATGACGATCGGGATCGCCGGACCCGGACGGAAGGCGCCACGGCAGAACGCCGTGGTCAGGCTCGTCATTGCGGCCGTCGTCGTCGGGCTTTGCCTTGTCCTGCTCGGGCTCGCGAGTGACTGGCTGGTCGATTGGCTGTGGTTTTCCTCGATCGGTTATCTGCAGGTCTTTTGGACAACAATCGAAGCTGAAGCTGTCGTCTTCTTTGCTGTCTGGACGGCGACTGCCGTCGTTCTTTGGCTCAACGGATGGCTGGCCGTGCGTTTTGCCCGGCGGCCGCCGATACAGGCTGTCGCCGGCCTCACGTGGCAACCCCCGGGCACCGTGCTGTTGCCCGATCTGCTCGCGCTCGCGCGCGATCGATTGCCCTGGCCCTGGGTTGTTGCAGGCGGTGCTGGTTTGCTCGCGCTGCTCGTCGCCGCGGCGGAAGCCGGCAATTGGGGCATCTTCCTGCGGTTTCTCTATCAGGTGCCATATGGCGCAGACGACCCGCTCTACAACAAGGACATCGGCTTCTATCTCTTCTCATTGCCTGCCTATTTCCTCCTCAAGAACTGGATGTTGCTCACGCTTGTTTTGAGCGCGCTCTTCGCCGGAACGATCTACTGGGTGCATGGCGAGATCGAATACGACGTGCCGCGGCGATCAATATCGCAGACAGTGATCGCTCACGGCTCGGCAGTGCTCGGTCTTCTCTTCGCGGTGAAGGCTTGGTCCTATGGTCTCGACCGCTATCTGCTGCTCTATGGCGATAACGGTGTGGTCGTCGGTGCCAGTTACACCGATGTCCATGTGGGGCTACCGGGCCTGTGGCTATTGATCGGGTTTTCGATCATCGCGGCGTTCGCCGCGTGGGTAAACATCTGGATGCGTACCTACTGGCTTCCTGCCGCAGCGTTCATGCTCGTTGCCATCGGCTCAGTCGTGCTGTCCGGCGCAGCCCCCGCGCTGTTCCGGCAGTTCTTCGTCAGACCAAGCGAGTTGCAGCTGGAGAAGCCGTATATCGAACGCAACATCGCTTTCACCCGGCAGGCCTATAATCTCGATCAGATCGAAGCCAAGCCGTTTGCCGCGGAACAGAAGCTATCTCTCGACACGCTAGCGGCCAACAAGGCGACAATCGAAAATATCAGGCTGTGGGACCAACTGCCCTTGTCGGATACTTACGCGCAGCTGCAGGAGATTCGCACCTACTACAAATTCCATGATCCTGACGTTGATCGCTACTGGCTCGATGGTTCCTACCAAAGCGTGATGCTTTCGGYTCGCGAACTACGGCCCTCGTTGCTGCCGCCGAATGCCCAGACATGGGTCAACCGCCACGTGCTGTTTACTCACGGCAATGGCGCGGTGATGAGCCCGGTCACYCGAAAGAGTACCGAAGGACTACCCGTCCTCTATTTGCGGGATATCCCACCCGTCGCAGACGGAGGTCCCAAAATCCTTGAGCCGCGCATCTACTACGGCGAAGAGAGCGACAGCTACGTCATTGTCAAGGGAAGCACACCGGAGTTCGATTATCCGAAGGGCAAAGACAATGTCTATGCGGCCTATGACGGCACAGGTGGCGTTCCGATCGGAGTGATGGCGAGCAGAATGCTGTTCGCCTATTACTTCAACGACCCGAACCTGCTCCTCTCAAGCTATATCACTGCCGATAGCCGGATCATGATCCGCCGCAACATCCAGGAACGGGTGCGAACGATCRCTCCGTTTCTCCGGCTCGATCATGATCCCTATCTGGTCATCAGCAATGGGCGGATGCTCTGGATGCAGGATGCCTATACGACGAGCTCCTATTTCCCCTATGCGCAGCCTGCGCAAGATGGCGATCTCAACTACATTCGAAATTCGGTGAAGGCTGTCGTCGATGCTTACAGCGGGGCCGTCGATTTCTACCTGATGGATCCCGGTGATCCGATTGCCGCGACCTACCAGCGCATCTTTCCGGGCCTGTTCAAGCCGTTCGCGGCCATGCCTTCAGACCTGCAGAAGCATATTCGCTATCCGGAGGACCTGTTCCTGGTTCAGGCGCGGCTCTATCAAACCTACCACATGGAGGCGGCCGACGTTTTCTATAACCGCGAAGATCTTTGGCAATTCCCCCTGCAACCGGGGGGCGGCGGCACCGCGATGATGACGCCCTATTACATCATCATGAGGCTGCCCGGAGAATCGCATGCTGAGTTTTTCCTCATGCTCCCGATGGTGCCCAGCCGCCGCGACAACATGATCGCGTGGCTCGCCGCGCGCTGCGATGGTCCGGGCTATGGCAAGCTGATCGTTTACGAATTTCCCAAGGAGAAGCTTGTCTACGGGCCGTTCCAGATCGAAGCGCGGATCAATCAAAGTACCGAGATCTCCCAACAAATCACGTTGTGGAACCAGATGGGTTCGCGGGTGATCCGCGGTGCGAACTTGCTCGTAATCCCGATCGAGAACTCGATCCTTTATGTATCGCCACTCTATTTGCGAGCGGAGCACGGACATCTGCCGGAGCTGAAACGTGTGATCGCAGCCTACGGTGAACACGTGGTGATGAAGGAAACACTCGCCGAGGCCTTGTCGGCGCTATTCATAGAGCCCGGTGCTGCGCCGGCAGCTTCACGCGCGACAGAGGGGATGCCCGGGACAAGGCCAGCGCCAAGTCAAGCACGGGAGGCGCTTGATCGCTACAATCAAGCAATGGAGCGACTGAAGTCCGGAGATTGGAAAGGTTTCGGTACCCAGTTCGATGCAATGCGCGGGATTTTGGAGGAAATGAACCGGGATTCCACCGGCCACTAATGCTTCGAATTCGCTGTTTTTGCGTGGCCTTCGGCCCGGAGCATTGGACATTGCGAACGCGGAGGTCGCGCACCTGGCTGCTGCGGGGAGGACGCCATGTATCAACACATTCTGGTTCCGACTGACGGTTCACCCTTGTCCGCCGCAGCCGTCGAGCAGGCCACGCAGCTTGCCAAGTCCGTCAGGGCCCGACTGACATTGCTCGCTGTAACGGAGCCCTTTCACATCTTCGCCTCTGAACCCGGCAGGGCGGTCGCGACGCTGGAGGACTACCAAGAGCTCACCGAAGCGCGAGCGAGGCAGTATCTCACCGCCGCCCAAGAGAAGGCTGCGGCCGCGGACATACGTTGCGACGCCATTCAGGTCGAGAACGAGCACCCCTATCAAGCCATTATCGACACCGCTGTTGCGCGAGGCTGTGACCTGATCGCCATGGCATCGCACGGCCGCCGCGGCATCGCTGCGATTGTGCTCGGCAGCGAGACCGTAAAGGTTCTGACTCATTCCAAGATTCCCGTTCTTGTTTATCGCTGAGCGCTCGGATCGCCGCCGAGAGCCGCGACCAGAAAATCGGTGAGACGGCCAGGAGCCGCGTCGGGTCTCCTCTCAACCGCTTGTCTTGGCGAGCACCGTCATCGCGCCCCGACTTATCGATGCGTCAGGGCGTGCCGGATCGGTTCGCCGCGTCCTCAGCCGCCGATACGCCGCAAGGGGCGTCCAGCCAGCACGGCCGCCTCGATCTCTTCGAGCCGGATACCGCGCGTCTCCGGGGTGAAGGCCAGGCAGAAACTGAGCGAGAGCAGGCAGACCACGAGGAACAGCGCGATCGCGCCGGAGAGGCCGATCGCTGCCACAAGCGACAGGAAGGTGAAGGCGATCAAGGCGTTGAAGAGCCAGCTCGTCGCCGAGGCCATGGCGATGCCGGATTCGCGGATCGCGGTCGGAAAAAGCTCCGACATCAGCACATAGGGCAGCGGGCCGAGACTCAGCGCGAAGGCCGCGATGAAGACTGCGAGGCCCGCCAGGCCGACCCAGGGCCAGCCGAGCTGGGAGGCGACGATGACCGCGGCGAGCCCGATCGCCATCGCTCCCGAGCCGAAGATCAGCAGCGGCCTGCGGCCCAGGCGATCAACCATGGCGATGGCCGCGATCGTGGCGAGGACATTGACAAGGCCTAGGCCGAAGGTAGCGGCCAGTGCGGCGGTTCCGGCGGAGAAGCCGAGCTCCTGGAAGATGCGGGGGGCGTAGTAGAGGATGCCGTCGATGCCGCTCAGGTTCTGCAGCACGAAGAGGGCGCTGCACAGCAGAAGCACAGCTACAGTGCTGCCGCGCCGGAGCAGAGCGCCGCGGCTGGCGCCGGCATGGGAGAGGACGGGCCGGGCCTCCCGCCATTCATCGGCGAGGCCGAGCGTTTGCGCCGCCTTCAGAACCGCTGCGTGGTCACCCCGCGCCGCCAGCCAGCGCGGGCTTTCGGGCAGCAGCAGGATTGCCAGCAGGCAAAGGCCAATGGGGAGGATGCCGGCGCCGAGCAGGATCGGCCAGGGCACGCGTGCTGCGTAGGCGAGCGTGACGCCATAGGCACCGAGAATGCCAAGGGTGATTGCGAGCTGGAACATCGAGACCACCGCGCCGCGCCGGCGCGCCGGCGTCGTCTCGGCCGCGTACATCGGTACCACCATTGAAAGCAGGCCGATGCACAGCCCGGCAAGGCTGCGTCCTGCCAGCAATCCGCCAAGTCCGAACCTGGCCAGGATCAGCGTATAGCCGAGCCCGCCGAGCGCGGCCGCCAGCATGATCGTCCGTCTTCTGCCCCATCGGGCCGAGATGGGGCCGGCCATGGCGGCGCCGACGAAGCAGCCGAGTACCAGGATCCCGACGACGAGCTGTTCCCCCCGTTCCGAAAGTCCAAACTCTGCCTTTATAAGATCCAGAACGCCGGAGACAGATGCTATACCGAAGCCGAAAGCAGTTCCGCTGGCGAATATGAGCATCAAGATCAATA
>NZ_JBFTRC010000245.1:0-7338 GCF_056399325.1 Allobosea sp. 01N443 | reverse complement strand
GAGGAAGACAGAACCATGAAGTTCCGTCCGCTGCATGACCGCGTCGTGGTCCGTCGCCTTGATGGCGAAGAGAAGACCAAGGGTGGCATCATCATCCCCGAAACCGCCAAGGAAAAGCCCCAAGAGGGTGAAGTCGTCGCCGTCGGCCCTGGCGCCCGCGACGAAGCCGGCAAGCTCGTTGCCCTGGACGTCAAGAAGGGCGATCGCGTCCTCTTCGGCAAGTGGTCGGGCACCGAGGTCAAGATCGATGGCCAGGATCTCCTGATCATGAAGGAATCCGACATCATGGGCGTCGTCGGCTGAACGCCACGCGACCTCCATTCCCCGTTTTCATTAAGGAGTAGCTCGCATGGCTGCTAAAGACGTCAAGTTCTCCACCGACGCGCGCGACCGGATGCTGCGCGGCGTCGAAATCCTCAACAACGCCGTCAAGGTCACGCTCGGTCCCAAGGGCCGCAACGTCGTGATCGACAAGTCGTTCGGCGCTCCCCGCATCACCAAGGACGGCGTCACCGTCGCCAAGGAGATCGAGCTCGCCGACAAGTTCGAGAACATGGGCGCCCAGCTGGTGCGCGAAGTSGCCTCGAAGCAGAAYGACGCCGCCGGTGACGGCACCACGACGGCCACCGTGCTCGCCGCCGCGATCATGCGCGAAGGCCTGAAGTCGGTTGCCGCCGGCATGAACCCGATGGACCTGAAGCGCGGCATCGACCTCGCGGTCGAAGCCATCGTCACGGACCTGAAGAAGAACTCGAAGAAGGTCACYTCGAACGCGGAAGTCGCGCAGGTCGGCACCATCTCGGCCAACGGCGACGARTCGGTCGGCAAGATGATCGCCACCGCGATGCAGAAGGTCGGCAACGAGGGTGTCATCACCGTCGAGGAGGCCAAGACCGCCGAGACCGAGCTTGATGTCGTCGAAGGCATGCAGTTCGACCGTGGCTATCTCTCGCCCTACTTCATCACCAATGCCGAGAAGATGGTYGYCGAGCTCGAGGACCCCTACATCCTCGTTTTCGAGAAGAAGCTGTCGTCGCTCCAGGCGATGCTGCCGATCCTCGAGGCCGTCGTTCAGACCGGCAAGCCGCTGCTGATCATCGCCGAGGACGTGGAAGGTGAGGCTCTCGCCACCCTCGTCGTCAACAAGCTCCGTGGCGGCCTGAAGGTCGCGGCCGTCAAGGCTCCGGGCTTCGGCGATCGCCGCAAGGCCATGCTCGAGGACATCTCGATCCTGACCGCCGGTCAGCTGATCTCGGAAGACCTCGGCATCAAGCTCGAGACCGTGACGCTCRACATGCTCGGCCGCGCCAAGAAGGTGCGTATCGAGAAGGAGAACACCACGATCATCGACGGCGCCGGCAAGAAGAAGGACATCGAGGGCCGCGTTGCGCAGATCAAGGCGCAGATCGAGGAGACCTCGTCTGACTACGATCGCGAGAAGCTCCAGGAGCGTCTGGCCAAGCTCSCTGGCGGCGTCGCGGTGATCCGCGTCGGCGGCGCGACCGARGTCGAAGTCAAGGARAAGAAGGACCGCGTCGACGATGCCCTGAACGCGACCCGCGCTGCGGTCGAAGAAGGCATCCTGCCGGGTGGYGGCGTGGCGCTCCTGCGCGCGCTCCAGACCGTCAAGTCGATCAAGACCCAGAACGACGACCAGAAGACCGGCRTCGAGATCGTCCGCAAGGCGATCATGGCCCCGGCCAAGCAGATCGTSGACAACGCYGGYGATGACGGCGCWGTCGTGGTCGGCAAGCTGCTCGAGTCGAAGGACTACGCCTACGGCTACAATGCCCAGACCGGYGAGTACGGCGATCTGGTCAAGGCCGGCATYATCGACCCGACCAAGGTCGTGCGCACGGCGATCCAGGACGCGGCTTCGRTCGCCGGCCTGCTGATCACCACCGARGCGATGATCGCCGAGCTGCCGAAGAAGGACGCCATGCCGGCTATGCCGGGCGGCGGCGGCATGGGCGGCATGGACTTCTGATCGTCCAAGTCTCTCTACGTCTCCAAGGAAGGCCCGGCGCAAGCCGGGCCTTTTTCTTATAGGCAGCGAAAGGCTTCTGCTTTCTATCGAACGAGCTTGATCGCTCGGTGGACCGTGGCCGGAACACGTAGACCGTGCCGGAGATCTCATCGGCGCCGACGTCCACTCCGTCAGTTGCGATGACCCCAACTCGGGCGCGACATGCCGCCTGAGCCAGCCGCGCGGACGCATCACCCGCCACCATTGCCCCCGCAGGTTAGCTGGCGTCGGTTTTACTCCAGTGGACACCGTCGCAACTACCTCGAAGCTGGGTTTGGCTGAGAAGAACAAGTATCTGGCTGCTGTTCGCATGGGTCTGCGGGCAACGGTTAGATAACATTCCGGCATCCCTGCTTCTTGCGGAGCAGCCATCGGGCCGCCTAGGCTGGGGAAGTGGGAGGGGAAGCTCTATTCGACGCGGGTCAGGATCAATCGCGGCCGTGGTAGCCGGGAATTGATCGCGGCCTTTGAGGTCTCAGAGCTTCCCCTCTCCATTTTGGTTCTTGGATTACCGTGGCTTTGCTCAGTCGCCGGCAACTTCTATTTATTAATCTCGTGCTCGCCATTGCCCTGTTCGGGCCATCAACGCCTGGGAACGACCGACCTGTCAGCCCGGCCAACACAAATAAAGATTCCGCCCCGTCGGGGTGTCTCGCAACGACGGGGCGATAAGGTGCTTAACCAGTTGCGTCACTCTGTGGTGACGGCTGCCAACCCTATAACGCCAATCCAGTCTACCGAGAATCGAGAGATACGCTGTTCCAACAAGAAAATGCCAATCACCTTAGCCTACGGCATGACGTCAACACTTCGGCTTGCGCAATTCGAGCGTCGTGCGATGCTGGCTTGTCGATTAATTAAAAGGTGGCTTATGGCGACGGGAACAGTGAAGTGGTTTAATTCGACCAAGGGCTTTGGCTTTATCCAGCCGGACGATGGCGGCCAGGATGCCTTCGTTCACATCAGCGCGGTCGAACGAGCGGGCATGCGCGACCTGCGCGAAGGACAAAAGATCTCCTACGAGCTCGTGCCAGACAGGCGGTCGGGCAAAGCGTCAGCCGAGAATCTTCGCGCCGAGTGAGGCCTCAGATTGAATGCGAGGGCCCGGGCGGATCCGCCGACATGCTCTCGGCTCAGTTCCACCGCTCGGATCCGGGTCATCAAAGGGGAGGCTGTCGCGTTCTGCGTCGCCCTCCCCTCGGCGCCGCCGCCCTAGGTCAGCTGGTGCAGGGCAAAGCCGGGCTGCGGCGTGCTGACAAGCCGGCCGGCCACCACGGCGTCGATCCCCATCACAGTGCTCAAATCGCAACCCAAGACGCCAGCGCGACCGACGTTACGACCATCACAAGCCATTCGGCGCGGTAGAAACCGAGGATCTCCTTAGTCGAGCGACCCTCGACGACATCCGTTGCCCGATCCCGCGCCGCGATATGAGGGTCGTAAACGAAGCCAAGACCCGTCAAAAACGCGACCGCCATTTCTTGGTCGATATCACCGACCAATGACCAGACCCTTGGCCCGACGGGGAGAAAGCCGTTTTGCAGGCACAGCTCAGTGTCAAGATCGACCCCTTCGATCTCGAACTCGTTCGGCGTTTTCCGGTAGGGGTGTTTTTGCATCGCAAGCGCAACGTGCGTGCCGTTTCTTGTCTTGGCGAAAGCAAACATGACATCGTGGGGGCGGTAGGCCATCGCAACTCTCCCTCAACACACATTCGTACCTTAGAGCGGGCCGGCTCGTCTTCAAGCGCGCCAATCCAGACTTTTGAGTACGGCTGAACGATCCCAGGTCAGAGGCGAGGCTCAGTTCCACCGCTCGGATCCCGGTCATCAAAGGGGGAGAACGTCGGCGCCGCTCGTCGGAATCGCCTCGCCAGCAGCGTGTCCTTGCTCAGCAGGCCCGCATCCTCGAGCTTCTCGAGATCGGGCAGGTCGCGCAGGCTGGCGAGACCCAAGACCGCCAGGAATGTCTTCGTCGTCACATAGGTATAGGGCGCCCCCGGCTCCGGGCTGCGGCTCTGATGGAGGGAACCAGCCCGAACTCTGGGTCCACGGCCACGATCACGGATCACACGACTACCGAGTGGACCGCACCCGCGTCCTGGCAATCAGGCTGGCTATCCAAATCTTCACGGTGATCGAGAAAATCCGTGGTTCGATCCCCTCTGTGTCGTCGAGGTCTGATCGAGCGATAGAACCACATGCGGCTTTTGAGAGGGCTGTCAGACGTGCATTAGATCTTAACGACGACGACACTGCCCGGGAGTTCTGGTCTGCACGGGCCAATCGGGATTGGATCCACGCGGACGGCGACGTGGTAGGCTACTCGTTCCGGGCGGCCGGTGATCTGATCGCCGAGGTTCGCGGCCAAGGCTGCTAGCTGAATTGGTATTGATGCGGTCCCGTCGCGGTCGTGTCCGATCGCGTTCGCGCGGCAATGGCACACGAAGACTGGCGCCCGGCAACGACGCGCTCGCGATCAACCATGGACCTCTTCTCGACCACCCGAAGCGGCGCGGGCGGAGCTCAGTTGCGATATCGGGTCGATGTCGATCGAGCCATGCGGTCGCCTCGGCGCCATCGACACGGCACTCGAATGTCGGCCAGGATGGATCCTCCCTCGACTCGATCTCCAGCCGATCCCGCGCGTAGCGGATCAGTTCGCTGATCGCTTCATATCCAGTCCGGAGCTCGAGGGCGTCAGCGACCCACGGCGCCGACCAGCCCCGTTTGGCGAGAAGCGCAATGGCGGCCGGATCGGCCTCGTCGAACCAAGGGGTTGCGTCGAACTCGACCAGCGTGGGATGATCTCTTCGCTACTGGCCAGGACGCCCACCGTGAGTTCTGACTCACTGTGGAGAACGAAGGGACGCCGGCTTTCCTCGAACGTGGGTCCGGCATCATGCATTGAACTGAGGGAAGTCGCACTCGGACACCTTGCCATCCCTCCCTTTCGGCCGATGATGATCGTGCGGCCGAGCCGCGAGGCTCGGTGGCTGTCCGGGCTCGCTGGGCAGCCGGCCGGCTGGATCAAGCCCCCCAGCTCCCTGCCGGCCCGCGCTCTTATTTGACGGCGATCGGGATGACGATGAGCCTAGCGAGCGCCAGCACGATCGCAGCGCGCAGCCAGACAGCCTTGACGGGATTGCCCGCAAGCATGTGATGCCCCCACGCGACGAATGAACTCATACGCAGCTTCCCGCGGCTGACACATCCTTCGCGACGGAACAGCTCCATCCGAAGGACGTCATCACGAGCAGTCGCGCGGTGCTAGCCACGTTGGTTGCGCGCGGCAGCGCTCAACTCAGTCCGACACAAGCTCTCATCCGGACGCCGTTGCGAGTGTCACGACCCGCGAAAGCGGGCGCCCATCCGGCGCACAGAATCCCTCAGCGCGACCCTCAACGATCCATTGCTCGATCTGCCTGCCGACCGCTTCGCCTTCCTTCTCGCGGTTGGCGGCATAGTGGTCGCGTTGCTCTCGCTCCATTCTCTCGAGCTGTTTGAGCCATTCCGCGTAGGTGATCGTCGCCATCCAAGCCTCCCCGCCGCGACACACATTGAGGCAGTATTCGACATGCGGCTTGGTTACCCTCGTAAAGGCTCTCCTTGACGCCGAAGATTACTTTGTTCGGGGTGAGACCAGTCTTCGGACCGGCGAAGCATACTTCAAACTCGACGGCATCCAGGAATCCATCCGGCCGGTCCGCGAGAACTGTCGCTGGTGACTACAACGAGTGGATACACGAACGCCCGCCATCGTTGGCGGTATCGGCGGGGACGTAGGCTGAGCAGCTAGTCGAAGTCCATCTCTCGCCACCCGATCCCGCACGGGAATTCGCTCGAGCTAACGCAGGATTGGGAGGTCTCCAATATTTACCGCGCCGAGCTGGCTTTGAAACGTCGTCGTTCGGTCGGCACTCTGCTGTTGCGAGACCCCGGAGATCATGTGCTCACCGGTGTCATAAACCGTCCGTTTGGTTCCATCGTCGATGATCAGCCGACGGGCGGTCGGAAAGAAGGCATAACGCATGTCGTTTTGGCTTCCCGCTGTCGCTGGGAGACCAAACTCGGCGGGCCAGCCTAATTCGTTGCTCCGCGCTGGATGGCTTTTGCTTGCGCGCTTTGCCACATCCATCTCGATTTCGCCCCTCTGGAGCCCATCAGCTAGGTCGTGAAGCACTCCATCAAGCTTCCCCTTGTCGCGGCATTGAACATGTCTCCGACCATGCTCATCCCGCCGGCGATCCATTGGGCCATCCCACCAAACTCAGGATGAGAGAATTGGGCCATCTTGCCATGACCGCGGCGAAGCGTTGCTAACGCGACCTCTACCGCGTCTATTCCCACCCCATGCTTCCGAGCGGTCCTGGCAACTAGGTCCTCAGCAAGGCCATGCTCAGTGTGTTCCTTTACGGAGAGCGCTCCGTTCCGGATTGCAGCCTCTTGTTCCGGCGAAAGAGGATTTCCGTTTCCGTCTTTCATGGCAGCACCTTGACGCCCTGGGCCAAGTTTAGCGCGCAGCCCCCACCGAAACGGATGTTACTACTCAATGTTCCTCGGAGTCATTGCCTTCTCGCGAAGCGACGCGCGCGCTGCGGTTATCCGCCGGGGGCCTTGAGAATTGAGCCGGCGCGTTCATCTGATGGAACGCTGCCGGCTCTCATCACGGCGTTCCCTCCCCGCGACGCCACTCTCCTACCTGCAGCACCATGGCCGATGCCATTATCCTTTCGTCGGTATTGAAACCTCTGGCTGTTTAGGGGGCCGATCCTGTGCTGTGGGCCTTCCCCCAGCAGCAGCTTGACTCGAACTCGATCCGATCAGGGTCAAGACGCGCGACTTCCGGTGACGGTGAATTTGGCCCACAGGGCCATGGCGGACATTGCATCCTTCTGGCACGCTGCCGTCGGAGGATGCCCATGGTCGCGACATCATGCCTGCGCACACTCGCCGACACGGATGAACCTGTCGCTGCCCCCTCGCACGAGGGCCTACCCCCGGCGGGGACTGTCTACGCTTTTCGAACCAGGCCCTATTCCACGCTCGCACCGGCGGAAACCGGGCGATACTCTGCGTTCAAGATCATCGGCCCCAACCAGAAACACGTAGCCATCGCCGTATTGGACGGCGTGTGGGGAGAAGTCCCGACGCTGAAGAAGGCCGAACAGGCGCAAATCCTCAAGGAACATCGATTTGCCCACAACGGACGTTTGGCCGTGTTCGGCGTAATTGCAGATTGGTGGGAGCCCTCGGAACTTAATGCCGTGACTTTTCTTGGCAAAATCGGCGTCCGAGCCCCTGAAGCAAGCA
>NZ_JBFTRC010000244.1:0-7422 GCF_056399325.1 Allobosea sp. 01N443 | reverse complement strand
CGTTAAGGCTGGTTTACCTGGCAGGGGCGACTGAAGGCCAGGAAGCCTGCCCAACCTTGTTTAGGCGGCCGGCTGACGGCCGACCTCGAAGCTGACCTCGCGCTCCTTGCCGTCGCGCCACACGGTCAGGGTCGTCTTGGTGCCCGGTGCGAAGACCGCGATCTTCTTGGAGAGATCGCGGGCGTCGGCGACCTTGTCGCCATTGACGGCGATGATCGTGTCACCACGCTTGATGCCTGCCTTGGCGGCGGGACCATTGGCCTGCGCCTCGGCGATCAGGGCGCCATGGGGCTCCTTGAGGCCGATCGCATCGGCGACTTCGGCGGTGACCGGCTGGATCTGGACGCCGATGAAGCCACGGGCCACGGAGCCATCCTTCTTCAGCGAGGCGACGACGCTGTCGACCGTGGCAGCGGGAACGGCAAAGGCGATGCCGACATTGCCGCCCGACGGCGAGTAGATCGCGGTGTTCACGCCGACGACCTCACCCTTCTGGTTGAAGGTCGGGCCACCCGAGTTGCCGCGGTTCACGGCCGCATCGATCTGCAGGAAGTCGTCATAGGGACCAGAGCCGATGTCGCGCCCCTGGGCCGAGACGATGCCCGCGGTCACGGTGCCGCCGAGGCCGAAGGGGTTGCCGACAGCCAGCACCCAGTCGCCGATGCGCGGCTTCGTCTTGGCGAGCTGGACGAAGGGGTAGTTGCCCTCCTCGGTGACCTTCAGCAAGGCGATATYGGTCCGCGGATCGGTGCCGATGACCTTGGCCGCAAGCGTCTTGCCGGAATCGGTGACGAGCTGGACCTCGGTCGCGTTCTGAACGACGTGGTTATTGGTCACGACATAGCCGTCCTGGCTGACGAAGAAGCCCGAACCCTGCGACATGCCCTGACGCGGCTGCGGCTTGCCCTGACGCGGGCCCTGGCCCTGGCCCTGACCCTCTTCACCGAAACGGCGGAGGAAGCGCTCGAGCGGGTGGCCGGGCGGCAGACCTTCGATGCCGCTCTCGCCATCCTCGGCGGAGGCGGCAGCGACGCTGGTCTTGACGCGAACGGAAACGACAGCCGGCTTCACGTGATCGACCATGTCCGCAAAGGACGGGAGCTGGGTCTGGACGCCGGAGAGCTGGATCGGCTGGGCAAAGGCGCTGTGATTCTGCATGAGAGCGCCATCCGCGAGACCAGCGGCAAGACCGATGCCCAGCGTGGCCGCACCGGCGATCAAGGCGCCGCGCTTGAGGATGGACTTGGAAGTGGTAGGGGTCGTCATGGTTTTACCTCTGCGACTGACGGCAGGGGCATTCCCTGCTTGGTGTCGTGACCATGACGGGTGGCGCCTTACCCCGTTTTCGCGCCGAGATGACGTTTTTGTAAGGTTGAGCGGACGGCGCCCCCCAGTGCGCTTGACGATTGAGACGGCGCTCCTGTCTCATGGGGGGACGATGACTTTGCCGGACTGGCCTTGACGATGCGCGTTCTCACATTCGCGGCGATTGCCGCCCTCGCACTGGGCAGCAGTGCCGCCTCCTCGCAAACCATCACGACCTACCAAACCGGTTTGCGGCTCGCCCAGAAGCGCGGCTACGCGAACGCGGAATGCTACGCGCAGGTGTTTGCACGGCATGCCGTCGTGGTCGAGAAAGCCAGCGGAAACCGAGGTTGGTTTGCTCCCTCGACACCGGCCTACAATGCCGAGCTCCGCCGCCGCTGCGGCGTCGACCGGCTGGCCGATCTCGCGGCCCGCAAGCCCGCCCGCATCGCAGGCCGCAACACCTATGCGGGGCCCCAAACCCAGGGCGGAGCCTACCTTGCGGGCACGAAGATCGCGGCTCAGCGCGGATATTCAGGAGACAAGGTGGCCTGCTTTGCCCGGGTCTTCGCCGAGCACGCGACGTTCAGGCCATCGCCGATCCGTACCGGCTTTGTGGATTGGAGCGCCAACCTGGGCCCTGCCATAACGGGCGAGATGCAGAGTCAGTGCGGCATCTCCATCTGACCTGAGCGTCGGTGTTTGCGGCGGATTTCCCGAAGAGTGTAATCCGCCCTTCTGGCCGATGCCTTAGTTGCCGTCCCGCCTGATCAGCGCGTCAACCCGTGCCTGTTCGTCGTCGCTCAGGGGTTTCGTCTGCTGCCCGGCCGACGTCCGCATCAGCCGGCTTCTCCGGCCGAGATAGGCAAGGCCGAAGGCAAGGATCAGGAACGGCGCGACCCACAGCGCAATGGTGCGGATATTGAGGGGAGGACTGAGCAGGACGAAATTGCCGTAACGTGCGACGACGAAATCGCGCACGGCCTCATCCGTATCTCCGGCCACCAGCCGCTCGCGCACGAGGATGCGCAGGTCGCGGGCAAGTGGCGCGTCGGAATCGTCGATCGACTGGTTCTGGCAGACGAGGCAGCGCAGGCCGCCGGAAATCTGGCGCGCCCGCTGCTCGAGCATGGCGTTCGGCAGGACCTCGTCCGGCTGCACCGCCCTGACCGGGCTGGCGCAGAGCAGGCCGAGCATCAGCAAGGCAAGGACGCGACGCATGCGTTCACTCCGCCGGCTGGATGACGGCGCGCGTCGCGGCACGCCGCGGCACGGCGAGACGGAAGCGCCGGTCGGTCAGCGACAGCGCTCCGCCGAAAGCCATGACGACGGCACCGATCCAGATCAGCAGGATGAGCGGCTTGTCATAGACCCTGACCGCGATTCCGCCGCCCTGCGGCTCGCCAAGGCTGACATAGACCTGGCTGAGGCCGTCGGTCCGAATGCCGGCCTCCGTCGTCGGCATGGCGCGGGCGGTATAGACCCGCTTCATCGCCTCGACGGGTTTCAGCTGTCTGTCGCCGGCAGAAACGCGGAAGCGCGCCACATCCTCGGTAAAGTTGGGGCCCTTGCGCGGCGTGACCGTCTCCAGGACCACGGTATAGCGGCCGCTGGTCAGGCTCTCGCCCGGCTTCAGCACGCCGATCCCCTCCGCGCTCCATGCGGCAGCCGCGATACCGATCACGCTGAGGCCGACGCCGGCATGGGCGAAGGCCGTACCCCAGGCCGAACGCGGCAGGCCGATTGCGCGCGACAGCATCGCCGAGGCGCCGCTCGCCCGCCGCACCACGCGCTCGCCGATATCCCAGGCCGCACCTGCGATGAGGAAGACGCCAAGCCCGATACCAAGCGGCGCAAGGACGGGGCCGCCACGCATGACCGCGACGACCGCAAGCCCGGAGACGATTGCGAGCACGAGAGCAGCCGACATGCGCTGCGCCGCACCGAGCAGGTCACCGCGCTTCCAGGCCAGCGTCTGGCCGATCGGCAGCAGCAGCAGCAGAGGCACGACCACGGGTACGAAGGTGGCGTTGAAGAACGGGGGGCCGACGGAAATCTTGTCGCCCGTCAGCATCTCCAGCACCAGCGGATAGAGCGTACCGATGAAGACGGTCGCGCAGGCGGTCGCGATGAAGAGATTGTTCACGACCAGCGCGCCCTCCCGCGAGATCGGGGCGAAGAGGCCGCCCTGCCGCAGCAGCGGCGCGCGCCAGGCGAAGAGCGCCAGCGAGCCGCCGACGAAGAAGACCAGGATCGCAAGGATGAAGAGGCCGCGCCCGGGATCGCTGGCGAAGGAATGCACCGAGGTCAGGACGCCGGAGCGAACGATGAAGGTACCGAGCAGCGAGAGCGAGAAGGTCAGGATCGCGAGCAGGATCGTCCAGACCTTCAGCGCATCGCGCTTCTCCATCACCACGGTGGAGTGAATCAGCGCGGTGCCGGCCAGCCAGGGCATCAGCGAGGCATTCTCGACCGGGTCCCAGAACCACCAGCCGCCCCAGCCAAGCTCGTAATAGGCCCAGTAGGACCCCATCGCGATGCCGAGCGTCAGGAAGACCCAGGCCAGCAGCGTCCACGGCCTGACAGCGCGCGCCCAGACGGCATCGATGCGCCCGTCGATCAAGGCGGCGACGGCGAAGGCATAGGTGATGGAGAAGCCGACATAGCCGACATAGAGCAGCGGCGGGTGGATCGCGAGGCCGAGATCCTGAAGGATCGGGTTGAGATCCTGGCCCTCGCCCGGCGCCGGATCGAGCCGCCGGAACGGGTTCGAGGTCAGGAGCACGAAAGCCAGGAAGGCGACCGTGACGAAGCCCTGCGCCGCCAGTGTTCCGGCCCTGAGACGCGTCGGCAGAGACCGGCGCGACACGGCGACCAGCGCGCCGAACAGCGTCAGGATCAGCACCCAGAGCAGCATGGAGCCTTCGTGATTGCCCCAGGTCGACGTCACCTTGTAGATCAACGGCTGGGCCGAATGCGAATTGGCGACGACGTTCTCGACCGAAAAATCCGAGCGCACATAGGACACGACGAGCGCAAGGAAGGAGAAGGCGACCAGCAGGAAGCAGGTCACCGCCGCCGTCGGGCCGACCGAAGCCAAGGCGGCATCCCGCCGCGAGACGCCCCAGAGTGGGACGAGCGCCTGGACGACGGCGACACCCAGCGCCAGCGCGAGCGCGAAATGTCCGATCTCGACGATCATCCTGCCCTCACCGCTGCGGCTTCTGCGCACCGGCGTCGCCGGGCTGCCAATGGCCTTGCTTCTTCAGTGCGTCCGCGACTTCGCGCGGCATGTAGGTTTCGTCATGCTTGGCGAGAACCGAATCCGCTCGGAACCGGCCTGCGGCCTCAAGCACGCCTTCCGTGACGACGCCCTGCCCTTCGCGGAAGAGATCCGGCAGGAGGCCATCATAGCTCACCTGGACAGTGGTCTTGCTGTCGGTAATGGCGAAAGTCACGCGCTGGCCAGGCCCGCGAGACACGGACCCCGTCTCGACGAGGCCGCCGAGCCGCATGCGCGTGCCGGGCTGCAGCCCCTTTTCGGCGATTTCCGTCGGTCCGTAGAAGAAGACGATCGAATCGCGCATGGCGAAGAGCACGAGGCCGGCGGCAAGGCACAGGACTGCGCCTGCCGCTCCGATCAGGGCAAGGCGACGTTGCTTGCGGCTCATCCCGCGGCGCGGCGCCAAGACTCGCGACGGTTCTGTGGCGGTCATGGCGCGGGCTCCCGCAATCCGAGTTCTCCGGCCAGGGCATCAAGCTGGCCAAGCGCCGCACCATCATCGGCGAAGCGCTGGCGGGCCGCGATGATCGCCTCTCGTGCTGCAGGCTTGTCGCCGAGCACGACCTGCGAACGGATCAGTCGCGTCCATTCGGCGAAGGTGCCGCCGCCCATCTTGAGGCGCTCGGCAAGACCATCGACCATGCCCCGGATCGCGAGCTGCTGCTCGCCCGGCGGCAACGCCGCGATCGAGGCGCCGGTGGACGGTGCGGCCTCCAGCCCCTCCAGGCGCAGGCGCACCGTCCCGACCCAGGTCGCATCAGCTGGAGCATCGGCGAGCAGAGCGCGCAGATCCGCAATCGCGCCGGCACTGTCACCGTCCTGCTCCTTGGCAATCGCCAGGAAGTAGCGGGCCCGGGCATTGCCGCCATCGAGCTTGACCGCTTCGGTCAGGGGCTGGCGCGCTTCAGCCGTCACCACGCCGCCTGCGGCAAGCGCACGCGCCTCGCCAAGGCCGGCCAGCAATTCGGCATTGGCTCCGCCATGCTCCAGCGCCGCCGCGAAGGCCCGCGCCGCCTCGTCGTAACGACCCTGGCGCAAATAGACCGGCGCCACGACGGACCAGCCCCGCGCGTCGCCGGGGTTGGCCGCCAGATGGGCCTCGATGCGGCTGACCGCGAGCGCAAAATCCTGAGAAGGGTCCGATTTCAGCCGCGCCGAGAGCGGCTGATCCGGTCGCTCGGGCGAGCCCTGGGCGCCATAGAGCAGAAGAGCAAAGAGCGGCACGCAGGACAGTGCGATCGCCGAGGCTGCACGCCGCCGACGCAGCGCAGGCTCGCTGTCTCCCGTGGGGACAGCCTCCCCGTCCGCCGCACGCAGCAACCTGCGGCCGGCCTCGGCGCGCGCAGCGTCCGCCTCGGTGCCGCCGATCAGCCCGCGGCCAAAATCGCGGTCGATCTCGGCAAGCTGGGAGCGATAGAGACTCTTTGCGTCGGTGACCTCGGCAAACGCGTTCGCGTCTC
Source organism: Allobosea sp. 01N443 (assembly GCF_056399325.1). Lineage (NCBI taxonomy): Bacteria > Pseudomonadati > Pseudomonadota > Alphaproteobacteria > Hyphomicrobiales > Alloboseaceae > Allobosea > Allobosea sp. 01N443. The sequence goes on along the minus strand of NZ_JBFTRC010000244.1, from coordinate 1,374 downwards.
CGCGCCCAAGGGGCCAGAGCAAGGCGAAAACCGCCGCCGCCGTCATTGCCGCAAAGATGATCCAGATCAGCATGTCGCGTTCATAGCCAATCGCTGACGCCGTATCATGTCTGCCGATGGCGACAAAGGGTCACGTCGGCACCGTCAGACCGAAGGAAGCAGCAGGCGCGCCCGCAGGCCACCGAGGCGCGAGCGCTCGAGCGTGAGCTCGCCGCCATAGAGCTTGGCGAGATCGACCACGATCGAGAGCCCGAGGCCGGAGCCCGGCGTCGTCTCGTCGAGCCTACGGCCGCGCTTGAGCACGTCGAGCACGGCCTCGGACGGCAGCCCGGGACCATCATCGTCGATCAGCAGCGCGATCCGCCCCTCTTCGGCTTCGGGGGCCAGGCTCACCTCGACCGTCGAACGCGCCCATTTGAACGCGTTGTCGAGCAGATTGCCGAGCATTTCCTCCAGATCCTGCCGCTCGCCGCGAAAGYGGACATGGGGCGGGACGTGGTGCATGCCGGTGATGCCGCGCCCCTGCGAGATCTTGGCGAAGGTGCGGATCAGCGCGTCGAGCGAGGGCGCAACCTCGGTGACGCTGCCGAGCGCGCCGGAGAGTGCAGCCGCCCGCGCGCGGTCGAGATAATACTGCACCTGGTCGCGCATGATCGCCGCCTGGTTCCGCACCGTCTGCGGCAGATGCGGGTCGCTTGCCTCGGCTTCGTTCAGCATCACGCTGAGCGGCGTCTTCAGGGCGTGGGCGAGATTTCCGACCTGGGTCCGGGCCCGTTCCAGGATTTCGCGGTTGGCGTCGATGAGCTGATTGAGTTCGCCAGCCAGTGGCGCAAGATCAGGCGGGTATTTTCCGGCGATCCGGGCGGYCTCGCCGGTTCGCACCGAGCCGACCGCTGTCCCAAGCCTGACGAGGGGGCGCAGGCCGAAGCGAACCTGGATCAGGGTCGAAGCCACGAGCGCGAGCCCGAGCAGCAGGAAGGTCAGCGTCAGCGCCAGGCGGAAATCACGAATGTCGCCTTCGATCTCGTCGGCGGGGGCCGCGACGCCGACGATGAAGCGGCCATCCTCGCCGACATCGATCTCGCGCTCGATGATGCGCAGGCCTCTCTCGTCCGGCCCAGAGACATAGCTCTCACGCAAGCCGCGCGCATTCGGCGTCAGCTGCTGGTCGAGAAGCTTCGGCAACTGCCCGCCGACGAGAGAGCGCGAGGTGCGCACCACGGGCTTTTCGCCATCGAGCCTGACGATCTGCCAGTACCAGCCGGATAGCGGCAGATCGAAACGCGGCTCGCCGAGATCGCCGATCGCCTGGCGTTCGGTTTCCGGCGGCGCGGCAAGATCCGCGACCAGTTCCTTGATGTAGACSCTGAGTCG
>NZ_JBFTRC010000243.1:0-7454 GCF_056399325.1 Allobosea sp. 01N443 | reverse complement strand
GAGCGCAGCGACAGCAAGGACCAGATTCTCGAACTCGATCTCAACCGGGTCTATTTCGGCGCCGGTGCCTATGGTGTCGAGGCCGCGGCGCAGCGCTAGTTTGGCAAGTCGGCCCGCAACCTGTCGCTGTCGGAAGCCGCCCTRCTGGCCGGCCTCGTCCAGTCCCCCTCGCGCCTGGCCCCCAGCCGCAACCGGGAAGCCGCACAGGCCCGCGCCGAACGCGTCATCGCGGCGATGAAGGAGCTCGGCTTCATCACCCCCGACATGGCCAGCACGGCTCTTGGCGCACCGGCGCAGATCGTGCGTCCCAAGGCGGCCGGCTCCGCCAATTATGCCGCCGACTACGTGATGGAAGCGCTCGACGACACCGTCGGCGCCATCGATTCCGACATCGTGGTCTCGACCACCCTCGAGCCAGCCCTGCAGGCGGCGGCCGAGCGGGTGCTCGTGGACGAACTCGACGCCAAGGGCCAGAAATTCAATGTGAGCCAGGGCGCCTTCGTGGCGATGCGGCCGGACGGGGCCGTGACAGCGCTGGTGGGTGGCCGCAACTACGAGACGAGCCAGTTCAACCGGGCGACCTCCGCCCGCCGCCAGCCGGGCTCGGCCTTCAAGCCCTTCGTCTATCTGACGGCGCTCGAGCGGGGGCTTCGCCCCGACACCGTGCGCTCGGATTCGCCGGTCAACATCAACGGCTGGAAGCCCGAGAACTATGACCGCGGCTATCGCGGGCCGATCACCCTGCGCAATGCTCTCGCCCTCTCCCTCAACACGGTGGCGGTGAAACTCACCATGGAGGTCGGTCCTCAGTCCGTCGTGCAAACGGCACAGCGCCTCGGCATTGCCTCGCCGCTCCAGGCCGACCCCACGATCGCGCTCGGAACCTCCGAAGTCACGCCGCTCGAGCTCGTCGGCGCCTATGCCAGCTTCGCCAACGGGGGCTTCGGGGTCGTGCCCTACGTGATCACCGAGGTGAAGGCTGCGGATGGCAAGCCGATCTTCAGCCGCCCGGCGCCGGACGATGCGGGCCGGATCATCGATCCAGGCACCGATGCGATGATGAACGCGATGCTGCACAACGTCTTCGTCATCGGCACGGCCCAAAGGGCGCGGATGCCCGGCTGGCCCATGGCCGGCAAGAGCGGCACCACCAACGACTACAAGGACGCCTGGTTCGTGGGCTTCACCGGCAATCTGGTTGCCGGCGTCTGGCTCGGCAACGACGACAGCACACCCACCAAGGGCGTATCCGGCGGCAACCTGCCGACCGATATCTGGCACAATTTCATGAAGATCGCCCTCAAGGACCAGAAGCCGGTCGGCCTGGCGGGCGTGGCCGGCGCCGGACAGGATCCGCGCTACGCCAATGAAAGCGGCAAGGGCCAACCCCGGCAGCGCACCAAGCGCCAGAAGAATTTCTTCGAGAGGCTGTTCGGGCTCTGAGGTCCAGTCGTTCGGCCCAGAGCTGAGCCCGTTGTTGTCACGGGGCCGCTCCGAGGCTGCGCCAGGAGCAGACTCTGGCTGGTGGCCTGGAAGCAGAGATTGCAAATCGTCTCGCCTGAATTCCGTTCGCGACCCATCTGGGACTGCGGGGAGGTCCGCTTTCTGTCGGGCCGATTGACCCGAAAGGAGAGGCCGAGATTGGACCGTCCGCTTGCCGGCGGATTTCCCGAAAAGCGGGATGATCTTGGGAGCGGCTGTTGCCAGTTGTGTTACTTCGTCGGCTGAGAGCGCGCGGTGAGCTTGTTTCCGTCCGGATCGCGAAGGTAGGCGACGAAGGCTCCGTTCGGGCGCTCGCTGGGTGGGCTCTCGATCGCCGTCCCACCATGCGTGGTGCCGGCCTTATGCCACGCGAGAACATGGTCACGGCTCGCAGCGGCGATACCGATAGTCCCACCGTTGGCCGCGGTCGCTGGATTGCCGTCGATCGGCTTCGTGATCATCAGCCGACCGCCCTTGTGGGCATAGATCAGCCGGCCTCTGGCATCTATCTCGCCAGGCTCGCCTCCTAACGCGGCGAATGTGGCGTCGTAGAAATCTCTAGCCCGCTCCAGGTCGTTGCTGCCGATCATGACATGAGTGAACATGCTTCTATCTCCAAAGAGGGCCTGTGCGAGATAGTCGCGCGCGGTCCGCAAGCGCCCCCCAGAATGCCGTCGCGGCACAGGCGATCGTGGGACTTAGGAGGCTCGGTGAGCTAGCGCGAGCTCGCGGCCATGGCCCGACCATTCGTCGGCCGGGCCATGGCCCTCCATTCGTCAGAACATGTGGAAAGGTGGCTTGGCGTCGTCTGGCAGGAGCGCCTTATAGGGCGTCCGGACCAGGCGCTCCTCGAAGTCGGCCTTGGCCTTTTCCAGCAATCCCGGTTCGACGAGCACGTCCGCGGCTACGCCCGCCATGACCTTCGCAACGTGAACCATGCCCTTGTGCGCCAGCGGCGATTGACCATGGGCCGTCAACTGCCAGGAATGCCCCGGCGTGCCGATCGTATACGTCGCGCCCCGCGCCTGTACCGTCGGCACGGCCCAGGAGACATCACCGACATCGGTCGAGCCCATCATACGCGGCCCCGGCACCTCCTTGGGTGCGATCGCGTTGCACAGGGGAAAATCCGTCACCGGCAATCCCGAGCGGCGAAATGCGCTTTCGATATGCGCGGGCGTCACGCTCTTCTGCATGCGCCTGGCGAAGGCGACGTCGTCTGCATCGAACGGAGGCGGGCCAAGCCGATCGAAATTGCGCTGCATGGCATCCTCCAGGGGCGTGTTCRCCAGCAAGCTGCTCATCGCGCTGACGACTTCGCTGGTGACCGTGGTCTCCGTCATCAGTGCCGCTCCTTCGGCGATTTTCCGGACCCGGGCGAGGAGTTCATGGACCTGGGAGACCATCGTCGCCCGCACGACATATCGGAGCTTGGCCTTGGCTTGGACAACGTTCGGCGCGATGCCGCCTGCTTCGAGATACGCGTAGTGGATGCGCGCATCGCTCGGCATGTGCTCGCGCATGTAGTTGACGCCGACATTCATCAACTCGGCGGCGTCGAGCGCTGAACGGCCGAGATGCGGAGAAGCGGCGGCATGGCTGGCGCGCCCGGAAAACTCGAAGTCGATCGTCGTGTTGGCCAGGGATAAGGCTGCCGTCACCGCCGCAAAATCCGCGGGATGCCAGGAAATCGCGATGTCGACGTCCTTGAAGGCGCCCTCCTTGACCATGAACGCCTTGCCTGCCCCACCTTCTTCCGCCGGGCAGCCATAGTAGCGGACGCGGCCCTTGAGCCCACGCTCCGCGAGGAAATCCTTGACCGCCGCGGCCGCCAGCATGGCGCCGGCCCCCAGCAGGTTATGGCCGCAGCCATGGCCGGCCGGCTGGTCCGGAAGCGGTTGATGCTCGGACATGCCGGGGGCTTGCGAGAGCTCAGGCAGCGCGTCGTACTCGCCGAGGATGGCGATCACCGGGCCGTCCTCTCCCGCCTCGCCCATGACGGCGGTCGGCAATCCGGCGATGCTCGTCTCCACGCGAAATCCCTCGCGCCGAAGCTGCTCGGCGTGGGCCGCAGCCGACTTGACCTCGCGGTAGTTGAGTTCGGGCATTTCAAAGACGCGGTCGCTCAACTCGATGTAGTCCGCCTGCTTTGAATCGACGATCGTCCAAATCTTATCGGTATTCTGCACAGCCTTCTCCCGAGATTGCATTCGCGCCATAGAGGCCGCTGAAGGCCGCCGTCATCCGCAATCGCCGGATATCGACAGCCCCAGCCTTCGGGAGGCTACTACAAGGCGAACGGCAGAATGGCCGAATTTTACTCAGAAGAATCGGCAATTATTGCAGACTGATCGACGTTTGCTTGTGCGCTTCGAAATTCGCGATGCTTGCCTTTGTCCGTTCGTCCAACGACGGAGTCGGCTTTGCGCCCCAAGGCCTAGCCGTGAGCACGGCTAACGGAGCTTGGCGATCCCGATGCCATCGCGTTTCGCGCTGTCGATGGTTTCTTCGCTGTGGGTCATCGCTTTCGAAATCGAGTGGCAAGGCGGATCGTCTCCAAACCCCCTTACGCCCCCTGGGGGATATTCCTGTCGGGCTCGCGCGCAGAGACCGCCGGTGCTTGCCGAACGCAAGTGCAGGAGCCAATCATTCTCTGATCTCGCTTCTGATGCTAGGCATGCAAACATGCTCCGGTCGATCCAACAGCTTCGGGACAGCTCCGCGGTGGGCGCGCTGCTTGCCGATGGCGAAGAGCAATTGACGCTGATGGGCGGCGGCTCCGAATACCGCATGCCGTGGCATTGGCACGACTGCCTGATGATATTCCTGCCGCATGTCGGAGCGGTCGATTTCCGCGACGAGTCCAGACAATCCGGCGCCTGGCTGAGCGAGGACCGTTTCGTCGTCGTTCCGCCGGGCCTCGCGCACCAGACCTCGGCAGCCCGGCMGGTCCATCGCCATGTGGCGATCTACGCTGCAGATGGACAACTGGCGAAGATCGAGGCCCGCATCGGCTCATTGCATCGTGTGCGCGGCAAGCTCGGACGAACAGGCTTTTTCCCAATGACGTCCGAGATCCGGTCGCTTCGCGGGCTGTGCCAGAGTGGGCAGGCCGATGACGCCGTTGCGCAGGTCACGCGCAGCCACCTCGCTGCGGCATTGCTGATCAATTGCCTCGCGCAGATCGAGCGAAGCGATGAACTGTCCGGCGCGCGCCCGGAGGGTCATGGCGAGATGCTGGTTTCGGAGATCAGGTCGTTCATCAGCCAGAACGCCAGCAAGGACCTGCCGCTCGACCTCATCGCCGACAGGTTCGGCTTGTCCAGACGCCATGCAACACGCTTGTTCCGCGACAAGACAGGCTTCTCGATCGCCACCTTCCAGGACCATGAGCGGATCAGGCAGGCGCAGGAGCTGCTGGTCGAGACCACGCTTCCCATTGGCGAGATCGCCTGGCGCGTCGGCTTCGAATCCGGCTCCGCCCTGGCGCGGGCGATGAAGCGCCTGACCGGCCTGACACCCACGACCGCGCGGCGGGACCTGGCCCGATCCGACAAGTCTTGAGGCCCGCTCGGTCGCGCGAGGGCCGCCCCGCCCCTTATCCTGGCGGGATGCTTCAAGAGCCAGGGGAGGACATGCGATGCAGGGCGCTCAACCAACAGACTTCGTCATTGGTTCGGATCTGACGCAGACATTTCCGGTCGGCTCCGGGACTGCCGCCGTCGACGCCGTCGCGCCGTCCATGACGCGATCKGGGCTGCAACGATGAACGACATCAGGCTTGTCAACGTCTTCACCCATAGGGGAAGCGGCGGGAATCCTTGCCCGATCGCGATCGATGCGTCGGGATGGCCCGACGAAAGAATGCAGGCGGAGGCCCAGCGCTTCGGCCACGAATCCGGCTTCGTCCTGCCAGGCTCCAGTGCCGATTTCGATTATGCCTTCCGCTTCTGGGTGCCGCGCCACGAGATGGAAATGTGCGGGCACGCCACGATCGGCGCGCTGTGGTGCCTCGCCATGGCTGGCAGGCTCCAGGCCGATCAGCTGCGCATCGAGACGCGCAGCGGGCCGGTGACCGGCTATGTCGATCTGACGGATCCCGATGACCCGTCGGTCGAGATCAGCCAGCCGGCCGGCAAGGTCGTCGACCTGACAGCGGCCGAGGAGGAGGAGGTTCTGGCGACCCTCAACCTCTCGCGCCGTGATCTCCTCGACCTTCCCATCCAGAATGCGGTGACATCGCGCGTCAAGACGCTCATCCCCATGAAAAGCACCGCGCTTCTGAATGGCCTCTCGTTGAACATGAGGCGGACGGAAGACTGCTGCGGGCGCATCGGCTCCACGGGCCTGTATCCCTACGCGATCGAGGATCGGGGCGCGCGGCGTTTCGAGGCGCGGCAATTCCCGAAATCCTCAGGCTATCCCGAGGATGCAGCAACCGGMATCGCGGCTGCGGCCCTGGCCTTCGGCTTGCTCAGGAACGGGCTGGTGGGTCGCGACAGCCAGCGCATCACCATTCTTCAAGGGCGGGCCATGGGTTCCCTGTCCGAGATCGGCGTGCGCCTGGGATTTGCCGATGACAGGCCGGTCGGCTGTCTTCTTGGAGGCTCCGTCAAGCCAGCGGAACCGCACGAATGGCATCAGGGCAGCGAGCGCTTTGCCGTCTAGGGGTTTCGCGCCGACGCTTCTCCTGGTCGAGCCCCCTATCGCGCCTGATCGCGGCCCTGCCGTGGCTCGACTGCGGCGATAGAGGCGTCGCGCGAGGGGCCGGGCTGGTCGCGGCAGAGCTCGACCAGCCCTGCCCGGTCGCCGGCCTCGAACGCTGCGATCATCGCCCCCTGCCCGGCGCAGGCCTGCGCCAGATGGGCCGGTTTGCTGCCGTGTTCGATCGGTCGCGATTGGCGCGAAATGGCAAGACGGGCAGGCTGTCCACGCACGAAATGCCCGCCGCGGGACTCGCGGGCCGATTCGTCCGCGATTGCGTGCTGCAGCGAGCCGGAGCGCTCACGCAGGAGCCGGCACGGCAGGGGACAAGCAGCAATGTCAGGCGCAACGGCGCGCGATCTCGCCTTTCCGCAGTCTGCCGACACAGTCTCCTGCGCGACGGTTCTCAGGATCGACAGCAGGTGGCCCCCGCGCCAGGCCAGGGGGGCAAGCCCTATGCCGGATTGCGCCGCGAAGGCCGCAGCCCTATCCCGGCAGTATCGGGGCGTCCCTCCCTTGCAAGGCGTTCAGAACGTTCTCCGTACCGGACAATTGTCTGGCTTGGACGGACTGGTGTCGTCGACTTCCACGCGAGACTGAGACCATGGCTGCTGTTTCAACGACCGACGAGCTCGAGGTTGCATCCGGGATGCTCCATCGGTTCTCCATGCTGATCGAGGACGGTCTGACGAGGAGGCTGTCGGGCTGGCTCTCGTCCGGCGGTGCGTGGCACGATTTCGTCCAAGGTCTGGAGGCCGCCGGCTATCGTCCCGCGCTGCTGGCTCTCGGCATTGCAGCGGTTTGCCTGATTGCCGCTGTCGCAACGGCAGCTTTTGCCAGCGCGATCATCGGCAAAGTGAAGGYCCGGCCGCTTCTGTTCGGGGCCGCCTGGTTTGCGGCCGCCTTGCTCGCGGTGCTGGCGGCCTGGGTCCTGCTCCTCGGTCTCATCTCCGATACGGTGCTCCGCCGCGCCTTGCTCAACTGCGTCGTGATCTCGGCCGTGGCGACAATGATCTGTTTCCCGCTGGCCACCGGTCGCAGGTCGATCTTCTGGCCTTGGCGACGCGATCTCGCGGTCGCCATCGGCATCGCGGCCGGCGRCCTGGTGGTCCTTGCCTGTCTGCGCATATGGAATGCGGCCGATCCGCTACGCGATCTCTTCGCGACATTCGCGGTGTCCTTGCCGTTCACCATTCTGGTCGCAGCCGCGTATCTTCGTCATCGCGGGCTGGTGACCAGGGTTCTGTCATTCGGCAGCGGGGCAGGAT
>NZ_JBFTRC010000242.1:0-7463 GCF_056399325.1 Allobosea sp. 01N443 | reverse complement strand
GCCGTATCCGTGTTCAGGGAGGTCTGCTTCAGCGCCGCCGGACGCATCGAGATGTTGCTCTCTGCCATTGCCATGTTCTTGGTCTCCCTCAACGTCTTTGGCCGGCAGCAAGACGGCGTTCGACCGAGATCGAATAGCGCGACATGCCCCAGCAGCACAGGAAATAGAAAATCGCGGCGAAAGCATAGCCCGTCGCGCGTGTCGTCGGCGTCGCCCAGGTCGGATCGACCAGGGTCGCCTCGATGGTCCGCAGGAAGTCGAAGATGCCGACGATGGTGACCAGCGTCGTATCCTTGAACAGCCCGATGAAGGTGTTGACGATGCCTGGAATCACGATGCGCAACGCCTGCGGCAGGATGATCAGGCGCATCATGTTCCAGTAGCCGAGGCCGAGCGACATCGCCCCTTCGTACTGGCCCTTCGGGATGGCCTGCAGGCCGCCGCGAATGACTTCGGCCATATAGGCCGCCGCAAAGAGGGCAACACCGACCAGCGGGCGCAGCAAGCGGTCGGGCGACCATTCCTGCGGCACGAAGAGCGGCAGCATCGTGTTGGCCATGAACAGCACCGTGATCAACGGCACGCCGCGCACGAACTCGATGAAGATCACCGAGAGCAGCTGGATGATCGGCAGGCGGGAGCGCCGTCCGAGCGCCAGCACGACACCGAGCGGCAGCGAAAAGACGATGCCGACCGCCGCGATCAGGAAGGTCACCGTCATCCCGCCCCAGAGGCCGGTATCGACCCGAGGCAGGCCGACGCTCTGGTCCAGAATGGCGATCAGGCCAAAGGCGACAAGAGCCATCAGGATCAGGCGCTTGGGCCGATAGAAACGCTTCCAGGGCGGCAGCTCATGTTCGACTGCGAGCTGTCCGGCTCCGGTGTGGAAGCGCGCCAGCGAAGGCACGAAGGACAACACCATGTACACCGCCGCCAGCGCGACCGTGGCGATGATCAGGTAGCGCAATAAATTGAGCGCACCGGGACCGCCGAGCAGCAGGACATAGGCACTGATCGGCAACAGCACGAAGAAGAAGAAGGCGCCGAGCTTCTTCAGGGGGGCGTTGTTCCAGAGCAGCCAGACGACGCCGAGCGCGAACATCGCAAAGACGATGTTGACGCGCCAGCGCTGGCTGACCGGATAGGAGCCGTAGACGAAATACTGGAAGCGGTCGGCCACATAGGCCCAGCAGGCGCCGACCGGCCGGCCGACCTTCTCGGCAAGGCAGGCATCGCGGTTTGAGCCCGTCCAGACCGCATCGAGGAAGTAGAAACGGATAATCTCCGGCAGGCTCGTGACGACGATATAGGCACAGACCAGCGTCAGAATCGTGTTGACGGGTCCGGAGAAGAGGTTGGCCCGGACCCAGGCAAGCGGGCCTGCCACGGATAGCGGAGCTGCTTCCTGCGGCAAGGTTTCGCGACGGATGAAGAAGGCGGAGTTCTCGGTGGTTGCATCGGTCATCGGGGCGCCCTCACCGTTCCACCAGCGCCATGCGCTTGTTGTAGATATTCATGAACAGCGAGGTGACGAGAGAGATCGTCAAATAAACCGCCATGGTGATGGCGACGACCTCGACCGCCTGCCCCGTCTGGTTCAGCACCGTGCCGGTGAAGACCTGGACGAGATCGGGATAGCCGATGGCGACCGCCAGCGAAGAATTCTTCGTCAGATTCAGGTAGTTCGAGGTCAGCGGCGGAATGATCACGCGCATCGCCTGCGGGATCACGACGAGCTTCAGCGTCGGCCCAGGCCGCAGGCCGAGCGCATGGGCTGCTTCCGACTGTCCCTTGGAGACGGCGAGAATACCCGCGCGCACGACTTCGGCGATGAAGCCCGCGGTATAAGTGGTGAGGCCGATCAGCAAGGCCACGAATTCCGGGAAGATCTGGATGCCGCCGCGCAGGTTGAAACCGGCGAGCTCGGGATAGATGAAGGTGATCGGCCGGCCCATCAGCAGATAGACGAAGAAGGGCAGCACAACGACGAGGCCGAGAGCGACCCAGCCGATCGGATACTGCTTGCCGGTTGCCGTCTGCTGCTTGCGGGCCCAGTAACGGAAGGTGATCGCCGCCACGATCCCGAGCAGGAAGGTCAGGACGATCAGGCTGCCGCCAGGCTCGAGTTGCGGATCGGGCAGATAGAGGCCGCGGTTATTCAGCAGGATGCCGGCCGGAAGCGCGATCGACTGGCGTGGGTTCGGCAGCGGCTTGAGCACTGCGTTGTACCAGAAGAACAGCTGCAGCAGCAGCGGCAGGTTCCGGATGACCTCGACATAGACCATGGCGATCTTGGCGAGGATCCAGTTGCTGGACAGGCGCGCCACACCGACGAAGAAGCCGAGGAAGGTCGCCAGCACGATACCGATCGAGGCGACGAGCAAGGTGTTCAGCAGGCCGACCCAGAAGGCCTGGCCATAGGTCGAGCCCGAGGCGCTGAACGGGATCAGCTTCTGGTTGACGTCGAAGCCGGCGGCATTGTGCCAGAAGCCGAAGCCCGAGGCGATCTTCTGCGCCCGGAGGTTCTCGATGGCATTGGAGGCGGCCGAGTAGATGAGGAACCCGACGACGGCCAAGAGGGCAAGCTGATAGACATAGCCTCGAATCTTCGGATCGTAGAGCAGTGAGGCCTTGCCCGGTTGGACCGGCTCCGTCGGTATGGTCGTCACGTGTCACGCCCTTCTTGTTCTTGGGTGGCGGCCGGTGGTCCGGCAATGCCCGCATCGAGCATCGCCAGCCGTCTTTTTGTCCGTGCCGTTCGGCGGTAGCGAGCGCTGCGCGGCGGTCGCCGCGCAGCGCGAATATCAGCGGATCGGCGGCGCGTATTGCAGGCCGCCCTTGGTCCAGAGCGCGTTCTGGCCGCGAGCGATCTTCAACAGCGAGTTGGCGCCGACGTTCCGTTCGAAGGACTCACCGTAATTTCCGACGTGCTTGACGATGCGGACGACCCAGTCGTTGCTCAGGCCGACAGCCTCCCCGAATTTGCCCTCGGTGCCGAGCAGGCGCTTGATCTCCGGGTTCTCGGATTTCAGCATCTCATCGAGATTGGACTTGGTCACACCGAGTTCCTCGGCGTTCAGCATGGCGAAATGGGTCCATTTGACGATATCGAGCCAGGCGTCGTCGCCGTGGCGCACGACGGGACCGAGCGGTTCCTTGGAGATGATCTCCGGCAGGACGATATGGTCGGTCGGGACGCCGAGCTTCAGGCGCTCGGCATAGAGCCCGGACGCATCGGTCGTGAAGGCGTCGCAGCGACCCGATTCATAGGCCTTGATCGTCTCGTCGGCGCTCGCAAAGGCGACGACTTCGTATTTCAGTTTGTTGGCGCGGAAGAAGTCCGCGAGATTGAGTTCCGTCGTCGTGCCCTGCTGGGTGCAGACGGAGGCGCCCGCCAACTTCAGGGCTGAATCGATCCCGAGCTTCTTGCGGACCATGAAGCCCTGCCCGTCATAGTAGTTCACGCCAGCGAAGTTCAGGCCGAGCGACGTGTCGCGCGACATGGTCCAGGTCGTGTTGCGCGAGAGCAGGTCGACCTCGCCGGACTGCAGGGCAGTGAAGCGGTCCTTCGACGAAAGCGGGATGAATTTGACCTTGGCCGGGTCATTGAAGACCGCAGCCGAAATGGCGCGACAGAGATCGACGTCGAGGCCGCTCCAATTGCCCTGAGCATCGGGGATACCGAAACCCGCAAGGCCCGGGCCGACACCGCAGATCAATTGCCCCCGGCTCTTCACCTGAGCCAGCAGCCCCGTTTGGGCCTGCGCTCCGCCCGCGAAAGCAGCGGTTGCTGCAACGGCGAGCGCTGCACTGACAAACCTGTTCATTCTTATTTCCCCTGTTGCCGGAACGGGTTTTTCCCGTTCTCGAACCTTGCAAGTCTCGGACCAGATTTTTGGGCCCGACCGTACGTCCTTTCAGCGCGCCTCCGTCTTCGGCATCGGTCAATGAAGCGGAGGCAAGAATGCCCCCGCCTAGTCTTTTGTTCAACGCACCGGAGGAGCGTATTGCAGTCCGCCCTTGGTCCACAACGCATTCTTTCCGCGGGCGATTTTCAGGATCGATCCTGATCCGACATTCGCCTCAAAGGACTCGCCATAGTTGCCGACCTGCTTGACGATCCGATAGGCCCAATCCGGGCTGAGGCCGATCGCTTCTCCAAACTTGCCCTCGACACCGAGCAACCGCCGAACCTCCGGATTGGTCGATTTCAGCTGCTCATCGGCATTGGCTTTGGTGATACCGAGTTCCTCCGCATTGAGCATGGCGAAATGACTCCATTTCACCAGGTTGAACCATTGCGTGTCGCTGCTCCGAACGACCGGGCCCAATGGCTCCTTCGAGATGATCTCCGGAAGCACGATATGGTCATCCGGCGCCTCGAATTTCAGCCGTTGCGCATAGAGAGCCGAGGAATCGTCGCTGAAAGCGTCGCAGCGACCGGCCTCGTAGGCCTTGATCGTCTCATCCCCTGTGTTGAAGGCCACCACCTCGTACTTCATGTTGTTGATGCGAAAGAAATCCGCCAGATTCAGTTCGGTCGTGGTGCCCTGCTGGGTGCAGATCGAGGCGCCGCCCAGCTTCAGCGCCGAATCGACGCCGAGCTTCTTGCGGACCATGAAAGCCTGTCCGTCATAGTAGTTCACCGTCGAAAAGCTCAGGCCAAGCGCGGTATCCCGAGACATCGTCCAGGTGCTGGTCCGTGAAAGCAGGTCAACCTCGCCTGCCTGCAGGGCCGTGAACCGGTCCTTTGACGAGAGCGGCACGTATTTGACTTTGCTCGGATCGTTGAAGATCGCCGCGGCGATCGCCCGGCACAGATCGACGTCCAGGCCTGTCCATTTCCCCTGAGCGTCCGGGACACCGAAACCAGCCAAGCCCGGGCTGACGCCGCAATTCAGCTGCCCGCGGTTCTTGACCTGCGCCAAGGTGGTGGTTTGCGCCTGGGCGGCGCCCGCCGCGCAGAGCATGAGGCCTGTGGCTACAACCGCAGTTACGGTCCGTTTCATCTGTGTACTCCCAAGTTCCGAAGCAGGTTCGTCCCGCTCTCGATCATCTTGTCGGCTGGGAGCCAGATATTATGCCGTTTGTCGCAGGCTTCATGGCATGGACGGCGGTTTAGAGGGGGCCTCGGCTGATGCCGAGGCCCACATGTCTAGCTGCGTTCAGCGAACCGGCGGAGCGTATTGCAGGCCGCCCTTGGTCCAGAGACCGTTCTGGCCGCGGGCGATCTTGAGGAGCGAACCCTGGCCGACGTTCTTCTCGAAGGATTCGCCGTAATTGCCGACCTGCTTGACGATCCGGTAGGCCCAGTCGGGGGTCAGGCCGATGCCTTCGCCGAACTTGCCCTCGGTTCCGAGCAGACGCTTGATCTCCGGGTTGGAGGACTTCAGCATCTCGTCGACATTCGCCTTGGTCACGCCGAGCTCTTCCGCGTTCAGCATGGCGAAATGCACCCACTTCACCAGATTGAACCATTGGGCGTCGGTGTTGCGGGTTGCCGGTCCAAGCGGCTCCTTGGAGATGATCTCAGGCAGAACCATGTGATCATCGGGCGCAGTCAGCTTCAGGCGCTCGGCATAGAGGCCCGACGCATCCGTGGTGAACGCATCGCAGCGGCCAGCGTCATAGGCCTTGACCGTCTCGTCCGAGGAGGCGAAGGCGACGACTTCATACTTCAGGTTGTTGGCGCGGAAGAAGTCCGCGAGGTTGAGTTCGGTCGTGGTGCCCTGCTGGGTGCAGACCGACGCGCCGGAGAGCTGAAGAGCCGAGGTGACGCCGAGCTTCTTGCGGACCATGAAGCCCTGGCCGTCGTAATAGTTCACGCCGGTGAAAAGCAGGCCGAGCGCGGTGTCGCGCGACATCGTCCAGGTCGAGTTGCGCACGAGCACATCGACTTCGCCGGACTGCAGGGCCGTGAAACGGTCCTTGGCAGACAGCGGAATGAACTTGACCTTTGTCGGGTCGTTGAAGATCGCCGACGAGATCGCGCGGCAGTAATCGACATCGAGGCCTTGCCAGTTGCCCTGAGCGTCCGGCACGCCGAAGCCAGCAAGACCRGTATTCGAGCCGCAGTTGAGGATGCCGCGGGACTTGACCTGCGCCAGCGTTGCGGGCGCCTGGGCCGTTGCCACCGTAGCGGTCATCGCGAGGCCCAGCCCCGCGATCGCAACTGCCATGAACTTTTCCATCGAACTCTCTCCCGTTGAGGTCTCCCGGCTGGCCGCAGCCAGCGGGCAGTCTTCAGTTGCGTCGCCAGTGGGAGTGCGCGCCCCACTTGTTGCCCATATATTGAGCGACGTTCCCCTGCGTCGATTGCCAGAGCAGCGCATGTGCGTCAAGCAAGGGACCCTTTCCTGGAACGCATCTATCCACCCCTTGCATCACATGCGACTTTCAAAATGTGGTCAAGCCTGACTGCCTCGATCGGGACCTCCCTCCAGCACCGGCTCCATGAAAAAACTGTCTCCATCTGCGTTCGCGCAGCTTCGCGAAAAGACCCGCCTCGCCCTTGCCGGCCGGGATCCCGCCGACAGCTACGGTTTCGTCAATCCGCCGATCGTGCGCGGCTCGACGGTAATCTACCCGAACATGGAGGATTTCCTGGCGCGCAAGGCCCGCTACACCTATGGCACGCAAGGGAATCCGACGATCGATGCGCTGATCGCGGCGCTCAACACCATGGAAGGCGGTGCGGGAACCGTCGTTTGCCCGTCAGGTCTGCTCGCCTGCACCCTGCCCATGCTCGCGACCCTGTCGTCCGGCGATCACTTCCTGGTCACTGACAGCGTCTATCGGCCGACGCGTCATTTCTGCGACAAGGTCCTGCCGCGCATGGGCGTCGAGGTCACCTATTACGACCCGGCGGCCGGCGCCGACATCGCAAAGCTGTTCAAACCGAATACCAGGGCGGTCTGGACCGAGGCTCCGGGCTCACAGACCTTCGAGATGCAGGACATTCCGGCCATCGTCGCGGCCGCCCATGCCAGCGACATCCTGGTGCTGATGGACAACACCTGGGCGACGCCGCTGTTCTTCGATTCGCATAAATACGGGGTCGATCTCTCGGTTCAGGCCGGCACGAAGTATTACGCCGGCCATTCCGACGTGCTGATCGGCACGATCTCGGCACGTACCCCCGAACTCTACAGGCAGTTGCGCGAGACCTGGGAACTGCTCGGCGTCATCATCGCGCCCGAGGATGCTTTCCTCACGCTGCGCGGCATCCGCACGATGCATATCCGCCTGAAGGAGCAGATGCCCGCCGGTATCGAGATGGCCAATTGGTTCGCCGCCCGTCCCGAGGTGGCGCGCGTGATGCACCCTGCCCTGCCGAACGATCCCGGCCACGATCTGTGGAAGCGCGATTTCACCGGCGCCTCCTCCCTGTTCGCGATCGAGTTGAAGCCGGTGGCGCAGAAGGCTGTCGGCGCGATGCTCGACGGACTTACCCTGTTCGGGAT
>NZ_JBFTRC010000241.1:0-7517 GCF_056399325.1 Allobosea sp. 01N443 | reverse complement strand
GATCAGGCCGGTGATGATGTAGCGGACAAGCCCACCACCACCGACGACGATACTGGCGAGCCAGCCGGCGACGAGACCGATGATGATGGCGACGATAATCGAACGCAGATCCATGGTGGTCTCCAGCTCTCGTGTGTCAGTCTGCCATCACGGAACTTGGCGCGGAGGGCGCCCGGTTCAGCATCTCTACGCGTTCAGCACCTTCCCATAGGCGTCGAGCACGCTTTCCTTCATCGTCTCCGACAGCGTCGGGTGCGGGAAGATGGTGTGCATCAGCTCTTCCTCGGTCGTCTCGAGGTTCATGGCGACGACGAAGCCCTGGATCAGCTCGGTCACTTCCGCCCCGACCATATGCGCGCCGAGCAGCTTGCCGGTCTTGGCATCGAAGATCGTCTTGACCAGGCCGCTATCCTCGCCGAGCGCGACCGCCTTGCCGTTGGCAACGAAGTTGAACCGGCCGACCTTGAGCTCGTGCCCTGCCGCCTTGGCCTTGGCCTCGGTCAGGCCGACGCTGGCGATCTGCGGGTGGCAATAGGTGCAGCCCGGGATCATGTTCTTGTCCATCGGGTGCGGATGAAGGCCCTTGATCGCCTCGACGCAGATCACTGCCTCGTGCTCGGCCTTATGCGCCAGCATCGGCGGCCCCGCGACGTCGCCGATCGCGTAGATGCCCTTCACATTGGTCCGGCAGAACTCGTCGATGGCGATGAAGCCGCGATCGGTCTTCACCCCGAGCGTTTCCAGACCGAGATTCTCGACATTGGCAACGACGCCGACGGCGGAGATCATGCGATCGGCTTGAATCGTCTGCTTGGCGCCCTTGTCGTCCTCGATATGGGCCGTGATCGAATCCGCCGATTTCTCGACCTTGGTCACCTTGGCGCTGGTGATGATCTTCATGCCCTGCTTCTCGAAGGCCTTGCGGGCGAAGGCGCCGATCTCGGCATCCTCGACCGGCACGACCTGCGGCAGCACCTCGACCACCGTCACCTCGACGCCCATGGTGCGGTAGAATGAGGCGAACTCGATACCGATCGCGCCCGAGCCCATCACCAGCAGCGATTTCGGCATCTTCTGCGGGACCATCGCCTCGAAATAGGTCCAGATCAGCTTGCCATCCGGCTCGAGACCGGGAAGAGCACGCGGGCGTGCGCCCGTCGCGACAATGATGTGGTCGGCGGTGTAGCTGCCCTCGCCCTTGGCATTCTTCGGCGGTGGAACCTGCGGCTGCATCGCAGGCTTCGCCGTCTTGCCGACCACGATCGTGCCGGGCTTGGTCAGCTTGGCCTCGCCCCAGATGACGTCGACCTTGTTCTTCTTCATCAGGAACTGGACGCCATTGTTCATGCGGGCGGCGATGCCGCGCGAGCGTTGAACGATGGCGGCAAGATCGGCCTTGAAGGAGCCCTCGAGCGTCAGCCCATAGTCCTTGGCATGCTGGCCGTAATGCAGAATCTCGGCCGAGCGCAGCAAGGCCTTGGTCGGGATGCAGCCCCAGTTCGAGCAGATGCCGGCAAGGTGTTCGCGCTCGACGATCGCCGTCTTGAAGCCAAGCTGCGCCGAGCGGATCGCTGCGATGTAACCGCCGGGGCCGGAGCCGATGATGATGACGTCGTAGTCGGACATGTCCCTAACCCTTGTTCTAAATCGAAACCCGTCGCGCCGCGCGGTGCAGACGCCAAGCTCGATCGGCTATCATTGCTGTTTCGCTGCCCCCAGCTTCTGCAAGGCAGCGATGGATTGTGGCTCCCGCCCAAGCAGGAATGGGGCCTTGGTGCGCGCGGCGAGGCCAAAGACGTCGCCCTTGCGGGTCTCCCTCAATGCTTCACGCTGTTTCGCGTAGCTGCCGCATTCAAACCCGCTACCGCGATGCCCCGTCACGGGATTGTAGGAATTCGCAGCATAGCGGAAGCAGACATAGTTGAGGTTGATCTGGCCGCGGTAACGCCCTTCCTGAGGATCGTCGATCTCAGCCGAGGCGTTTTCCCAAAGCACGTTGAAGGTCCCGCGCAGKATCACATCGTTTCCGGGATACCAAAGAAAGGTCGTGCCGTTTGGTGCGATATACTCGACCTGAGTGCCGTGCTGAGGGCTATGGCTAACGATCGTTCTGTCGGCGAAGAACGACGCGATCACCTCCGGGGCGGCATAGGCTCGGGGGAACGCTGCCGTTCCCGAGGCTGCCTTGGGTTGCGTGTTGCGCGAGGTGTAGTCCGCTTGGGTCAGCACGGGCCGCGCCGCGAACAGTGCCCTCGGCCTGCGATATTCGCGCGCGACCGCTGGTCCGAACTCAACCACAGGCGGATGGCTCGCGTTGACCTCTTTCGCTGGCGAGGTCGCTGCCGAATGAGGGGTCTGACAGGCAGTAAGCAACAGGGGAAGAACTGAGGCGATCAGCGAATACCTTCCCAACCGCCTGTCTCTGTGGCTTGCGCCCATTTGTCCCCTCAACCGATCGTCGTGCAGGCCAATCCGACTCTTGCGACGTCTAAACGCCCATCACACCAGCATCGCCATCGGCTTCTCCACATAGCCTTTGAAGGCCTGCAGCAGTTCCGCCCCGAGCGCGCCATCGACCGCGCGGTGGTCGGTCGAGAGCGTCACCGACATGATGGTCGCAATCGCCAGCGCACCGTTCTTGACCACGGCGCGCTGCTCACCGGCGCCGACCGCAAGGATCGTCGCATGCGGCGGGTTGATCACCGCGGCGAAATCCTTGACGCCGAACATGCCGAGATTGGAGACCGCCGACGTGCCGCCCTGGTATTCCTCGGGCTTGAGCTTGCGGGTCTTGGCACGCGCCGCCATGTCCTTCATCTCGTTCGAGATCTGGCTCAGCGGCTTGTGGCAGGCGTCGCGGATGATCGGCGTAATCAGGCCGCCCGGGATCGATACCGCGACGCCGACATCGGCATGCTTGTGCTTGAGCATGGCACCGTCGGTCCAGCTGACATTGGCATCCGGCACGGCGCGCAGCGCCAGGGCGAGAGCCTTGATCACCATGTCGTTGACCGAAAGCTTGTAAGCCGGCTTGCCGTCCTTCTCGGGTGCCGCAGCATTGAGTTCTGCGCGCAGCTTCAGCAGCGCGTCGAGCTCACAATCGACCGTCACGTAGAAATGCGGGATCGTCTGCTTCGCTTCGGTCAGGCGGCGCGCGATGGTCTTGCGCATGCCGTCATGCGGGATCTCCTCATAGGAGCCTGGCTCGAACAGCTTCTTGACCGCCTCGTCGGAGGGGCCGGCCGCGAGCGGGGCAGCCGCCGGCTTGGGCGTGGCTGCCGCAGGAGCGGCTGCCGGCGCGGCCTTGGCGGCGCCGCCGGCCTTCGCCGTCTCGATATCGCGCTCGACGATCCGTCCGTGCGGGCCCGAGCCCTGGACCTTTGCAAGATCGAGCCCGGCATCCCTGGCGAGGCGACGCGCCAGCGGAGAGGCGAAGGGGCGGCTGCCGTCGGCAGAATGCGCAGCGGGCTGCCCAGCCACAACCGGGGCAGCTGCGGGAGCTGCCGCTGCTGCCTTGGCCTCGACCTTCGGCGCAGTCTCGCTCTTGGCGGGCGCGGTGCTGGGGGCCGATACGCTCTTGGCGTCCTCGCCCTCGCCGGCGATCACGCCGATGATTTCGTTGACCGCGACATCGGCCGTGCCTTCCGGCACCACGATCTTGGCCAGGATGCCCTCGTCGACGGCTTCGACCTCCATCGTCGCCTTGTCGGTCTCGATCTCGGCAAGGATGTCGCCGGACTTGATGGCGTCTCCTTCCTTCTTGAGCCACTTGGCGAGATTGCCCTTCTCCATGGTCGGCGAGAGAGCGGGCATCAGGATGTTTACGGGCATGGCTGGAGGCTCGCTTTTTCCAATTGGATGAGCAGCAGGCGGCGTGTCAGGCCCATGCCGAAGCTGAGGGACACGAAAACGAAGGCGATATAGTCGAGATGTTCCAGGGCGGTGCCGGCCAGCGTCCTCCCGAACATCAGCTCGGGAGCGAAGGTCTGGACTGCCTCCGGGATCAGCGTCAGCACGCCGCCCGCCGCCAGCAGGTAGGCGCAGAGATCGAGGCGGTGCAGGCGCAGGCGGGCGCCCGCTAGATGCGGCGGAGCCAGCGGGCGCGGCCGAAGCCGCTCCCGAGGTTTGAAATACGCGACCGCTCCAGAGGCCCCGGCAGCTGCGAGGCCGACCGCTGCGATCATGGCAGGGACGGTCAGCGCCACGGCATCAGGCCCTGTAGCAGACGGCCTTCGCCGCCGCGATGACCTCGCCGACATTCGGCAGGGCGAGCTTCTCGAGATTATGCGCATACGGCATCGGCACGTCCTTGCCGGTGACGCGGGCGACCGGCGCGTCGAGATAATCGAAGGCCGCTTCCATGATGCGCATGCCGATTTCGGCGGTGACGCCGGACTGCGGGAAGCCTTCCTCGACTGCGACGCAGCGGTTGGTCTTCTGCACGGAGGCAATGACCGTCTCGATATCCATCGGCCGGATGGTGCGCAGGTCGATGACTTCGGCCTCGATGCCTTCCTTGGCCAGGGCTTCGGCGGCGCCGAGCGCATAGGTCATGCCGATGCCGAAGGA
The DNA here is from genome assembly GCF_056399325.1 of Allobosea sp. 01N443. Lineage (NCBI taxonomy): Bacteria > Pseudomonadati > Pseudomonadota > Alphaproteobacteria > Hyphomicrobiales > Alloboseaceae > Allobosea > Allobosea sp. 01N443. The sequence goes on along the minus strand of NZ_JBFTRC010000241.1, from coordinate 2,948 downwards.
GACGATGGTGACATCCGTGCCCGGACGCACGACCTTGGCCTTGCCGATCGGGATCAGGAAGTCGTCGCCCTTCGGAACCTCGAAGGTACGCCCGTAGAGAATCTCGTTCTCAAGGAAGATGATCGGGTTCGGATCGCGGATCGCGCTCTTCAGCAGGCCCTTCGCGTCCGAGGCGCTGTAAGGCATCACCACCTTGAGGCCGGGCACATTCGAGTACCAGGCGGCGTAGTCATGGCTGTGCTGGGCGGCGACGCGGGCGGCAGCACCGTTGGGTCCGCGGAAGACGATCGGGCAGCCCATCTGGCCGCCGGACATGTAGAGCGTCTTGGCCGCCGAGTTGATGATCTGGTCGATCGCCTGCATGGCGAAATTGAAGGTCATGAACTCGACGATCGGCCTCAGGCCGGTCAGCGCCGCACCAACGCCGATACCGGCGAAGCCGTGCTCGGTGATCGGGGTGTCGATGACGCGCTTGGGGCCGAATTCCTGGAGCAGGCCCTGCGTGACCTTGTAGGCGCCCTGATACTCGGCGACCTCTTCGCCCATGACGAAGACATCGCCATCCCGACGCATCTCCTCAGCCATGGCATCGCGCAGCGCCTCGCGGACCGTCATGGTGACGACCTCCGCACCCGCGGGGAACTCGCTCGACGCGTCATAGGACTTCGCCTGAGCAGGTACGCTCGGCGTGGCGGCGGCCGCAGGCGCTTCGGCCGAGGCCTTCTCCGCCTTGGCCTCGGGCTCGGCCGGCTTCTCGGCAACCGCCGCCGGCTTGGCGCCGCCTGAGGCTGCCGCCTTCACATCCTCACCATCGGCTGCGATCACGCCGATCGGCGTATTGACCGCGACGTTCTCGGTGCCGTCGGCAACCAGGATCTTGGCAAGGATGCCTTCGTCGACCGCTTCGACTTCCATGGTCGCCTTGTCGGTTTCGATCTCGGCCAGGATGTCGCCTGCCTTGATGGCATCCCCCTCGGCCTTGAGCCATTTGGCGAGCTTGCCCTCCTCCATGGTGGGCGAAAGCGCGGGCATAAGGATATCAATCGGCATGAACACACCCGGAATTTGAAAGGACGCGGGATCAGGAGATGCCGGCAAGGCCGGCAGAGACTTAGGCGCGGTCCGGGCCTCAGGCCCGGGCGTGCTCCAGCGTAATATCGGTGAAGAGCTCCGAGACATCGGGCTCCGGATCATGCGTTGCGAATTCGGCCGCGTCGTTGACGATCTCGCGGATCTTGGCGTCGATCGCCTTGAGCTCGTCTTCGGCGATCTTGAAATCGCGGGTGAGGCGCCCCCTCACCTGCTCGATCGGATCATGCTCCTCGCGCATCCGCTGGACTTCGTCCTTGGAGCGGTACTTTGCCGGATCAGACATCGAGTGACCGCGATAGCGATAGGTCTGCATCTCGAGAATGTAGGGACCCTTGCCCGAGCGGGCATGCGCGATGGCACGCTCGCCGGCAGCGCGCACGGCGCGGACATCCATGCCGTCGACCTGCTCGCCGGGAATGGAGAAGGACAGGCCGCGCTTGGAGAAATCGGTCTGCGCCGAAGCGCGGTTGACCGAAGTGCCCATGGCGTAGCGGTTGTTCTCGATCACGAACACGACCGGCAGCTTCCAGAGCTGGGCCATGTTGAAGCTTTCATAGACCTGGCCCTGATTGGCCGCGCCGTCGCCGAAATAGGTCATCGAGACCCGGCCGTCCTCCCGGTACCAGTTGGCGAAACCGAGGCCTGCACCGAGCGATACCTGCGCGCCGACGATGCCGTGCCCGCCGTAGAAGTTCTTCTCGCGGGAGAACATGTGCATCGAGCCGCCCTTGCCCTTGGAGTAGCCTCCGCGGCGCCCGGTCAGCTCGGCCATCACGCCGCGTGATTCCATTCCGGTCGCAAGCATGTGACCGTGATCGCGATAGCCGGTGATGACCTGATCGCCGTCCTTCGAGGCCATCTGCATGCCGATGACGACGGCTTCCTGGCCGATATAGAGGTGGCAGAAGCCACCGATCAGGCCCATGCCGTACATCTGCCCGGCCTTCTCCTCGAAGCGGCGGATCAGCAGCATCTCGTAATAGGCGTGAAGGTCTTCTTCCCTTGTGAAGGCGGGCATGTTGCTCAACGCTTTGGCCGCCCCCTTCTCCGCAGTTGTCTTGGCTGAACTGGCCTTTGCCGCGCCCTTGGTCGCGGTTTTGGCTTGAGCGGGAGCTTTCGTCTTGCGCGCGGCAACGGCCATCGGCGATCCTCCAAGATCATTCGACCTTGGTTGTAGAGGATCACATACCCCTTGGCGAGGGAGGTATCTCGCAATGCAGCATGAGTTATGTCGCTGATATTTCTAAGATTTCATGTATTAACTGGAATTCAGTTAATCGATGTAACCGGAACTATTCTGCGGCTTTTCCCGCTCCTCAGCGCCCCATGATGATGACATCGTTCCGATGGATCCGGCCGAGCGACGCGCGCGCGCGCTCTTCCAGCAGATCGCGATCGACGGCTTCGTCGCGCATCAGGGCGAGGCGTTGCTCCCAGCTCTTGCGCTCGGTGGTGAGCTCCTTGAGCTCATCCTCCATGACCCGCAGCGATTCCTGCAGGCCGCCGCGGGCCTCGAGCCCGCGCGAGCCATGCTGGGCATGGAACATGAAGTAGCCGACCGCTCCACTCGATACGAGATAGAGCGCGAGCGTGATGAAAAAGGATCTGAGACCACGGCGGACGACCATGCCGGCAGGCTAGCCTTGCGTGGTTTATGCCGGGTTAACGATCAGGGCCGGGAGACCTGCACGAAGCCGTCCGAACTCACCTGGGCGTCGCGCGCGATCGCTGTCAGGTCAGCCTCGACACGCCGCGCGATCGGCAGCCGGAAATGCAGCGGATCCCAGTAATTGCTATCCTGCTGCGTGACCATCGAGCGATGAGCGAAATCGGCGATGACGGCGCCGCGCCGCGCG
>NZ_JBFTRC010000240.1:0-14843 GCF_056399325.1 Allobosea sp. 01N443 | reverse complement strand
GGAATTTCGATCAGGACGGGGTCTGTCTTGCCCTCAAGGAAATAGTAAAGCTCCAAGGCGCGCCTGAGCCGCCCGGCCTCGATACGAACGACCGGATCGTTCAGAACGTCGATGCTCGTATCCCGGCCGAAGACTTCGACAGCGACCGAATAGGCTTTGATGCGGTCTGCCCGCCCAGCGAGCGTCTGTTCAACCACGTAGGACAGAAACCGGCGTACCCGATCGGGCGCCTTGAAATCGCAGCTTTCTAAAATGCGGTGGAGTTGGGCGCGGATATCGGCTTCGCAGGGCCCCGACACCGGTTGGGAGGCCGCGGCATCAGAAACACAACTGGATGTCGCTTGGCGTTTCATGGAGTTAATCTCCCGCCCATCAGCTCTGGAACACTCATGATGCCCAGATAGACGCAGGCATCACAAGCCAAATTCTGATGATCTCCGAGTTTTCGATCCCCCGTCTCAATGTATAGTAGCGCTAACCGTCAAAGACGATCCTCTCGTTTAACGAATTTAAAGCCCCCCGAAAGAACCGGAATTTACGCTAACAGTTTGACACTGCGTCTCGCCTTTGACTTTCCGTCCCACGCAACTGCTCCAAACGCCCGCCCTCTTCGCGCGCCGAACTGGGCGGCACATTTGATGTCCCTAGGTACAATTTTCGCACCACTTCGATAATGGCAGGGTTCAACATCACGAGCGCTTGCTGTCTTGAAAGTCCAGGGGACCTGAAATGACAAAGATCAAACTTGCAATCTTCGCTACGGCGACGGCCGGAATCGCCTTCACCGGTCTTGCCGCGACAACGGAAGTCGCAAATGCCGTCGTTTATTGTAGCTATATTGGTTATCCCGCCGGATGCGTCGCGCGGCCCGGTGTGCGCCTCGTCGCTCGGCCCGTCGGGGTCGGAGCCGTCACCGCGCCTCGTCCGGGAAATCGCAACGGGGGTGTCAACAGGGTCGGCGTTCGCCGCTAGCGCCTTCCGGCGACCGAGCCGGGTTGCAGCGCTCTGCTATCAGGCGCCAAGCAGCTTGGGCGCATGACGTTAAATTCGACGACGCGATAGGTCAGCAAACCACCCTTTTGCGGACCTCGCATATCGATGCTTGAAGGTCGTGATGGGGTCGAGTCTCCCTGTTGGCGGCTTGGCCAGAAGGCTGGCAGATTGTCCCCGGACCCAGGCGCCCCCTGAGACCGGGGCCATGATCTTGGGCGCGGAAACCCCCGGCGCGGGCCGCCCGCAAGCTCCCTCCCCGGCCGACCTGATCACCACGAGCCGGTGCCTGCTCGTTCGCGCGGGACGGACTATCGAGGCCGACGAGGACGGGCCCGCCCCGACGCTCGGCGCCGTCAGGCTCTCGCTTGGCCGCTTCAGCGCTGCCGCAGAGATCGACGCCGCCGCCGCGGCCCTGATCGCGGGCTACCGGAGACTCCAGGCACGGTGACGCTTTGCCGGCCGGTTGCCTGAGGCGTTCCCGCTCATCGCTGGGACGCGGAACCAGACGTGATCGCCCGGCACGATCGCGTCCCCAGGGTTGCGAAGGTGGTGCTGGTGCCAGCCTGAATCAGGACAGAGGGCGGCCAGGGGGATCGCTCAGCGCGGCTCCGCCATGATGCCGTCGATACCGGCTGCCAGGGCCTCCCGCGAAATCTCGCCCGTATGGAGCGAGGCGAGCGTGCCGTCGCGGCGCAGGAACAGCGTCACCGGCAGCCCAGGCGCCGCGTAATGGCGCGAGAGGGTCATGGCGGCATCGAGCAGGACATGATCGAGCGTCAGCCGGTCGGCCAAGAGATAGCTCCGGATCTTCTCGRCGCTCTCGCCCTGGTTCACGAAGAGGAAGCCGACATCCGCCCGCTCGGCCGCTTCGCGCGCCAGCATCGGCATCTCCCGGCGGCAGGGCGGGCACCACGTCGCCCAGAGATTGACGACGAGCGGCTTGCCCTCGAAATCGCCGATCGAGCGGAGGGCGCCGTCCAGGGTGGCCATGCGGGTTGCCGGCGCCTGCTGGCCATAGGTCGCCTTCGTCAGCTCCAGCGTCACCAGTCCGACGAGGCCGGCGACGAGCACTGCCCCGGCTGCACCGGCGGCGAAGCGAACCGATCGACCGTAGAATGCGGTTACGAGCGCCATCCCGAGCAGCCCGGCGGGGATCGAGAATCCGCCTTGCCAGATCGCCAGCATGCGCCATGGCTCCTGCGCAAAGCTCGACCAATGCAGGACGACATGGCCGAGGCGGGCAGCGACGATCGCGGCAAGGACCGCCGACGACGCCCATGCGTTCAAACGCGCGTCAAACCGCCTGGACAGGAGCGCGGCTGCCATCGGCAGGGTCGCGATCGCGAGGATCGCGGCGAAGCGGTCCGGCGCGAAGACGAAGGGACCGATGCTGACGGCATTCATCCGATTGCGCTCCTGCTCTCGCGCGATAAGGCCGGCCGATCCGAGGGCCGGTTCCGGCTGCATCGGGCGGGCGCCTTAAGCCAGGCTTAAGCTCAGTTTCCTCTCGGGCTTCGCAGGCAAGAGAGCAAGGCATCGCTATGACGCAAGACGACATCCGGCAGGACAGCGGGCCCGCGAGCCCGATCCTGCATCGCCGCCAGGTCCTGCTGGGCAGCTTGCTGCTGGGCGGATCGGCCGGGGCGATCTCGCTGTTGCCGCCGCGGGCGCTGGCGGCTCCGCCGCCCTTCGTGACCGAAGCCGGCGGGCAATTCATCGAACTCGACCCGCGCGAGGATGTCTCGGCCATCTCGCTCACGGATTTCAACGGCCGGACCCGGTCGTTCGCCAGCTATCGTGGCCGTCCCTGTCTCGTGGCCTTCTGGGCGAGCTGGTGCCCGCCCTGTCTTCGCGAGCTGCCGATCCTGCATCGCCTGCAGCAGAGACGCGATCTCGGTTTCGCCGTCGTCCCTGTCTCGATCGACCGCGACGCGGCCGCTGCCCGACGGCTCATCGACCGGTTGGGACTGCGCGGCTTTGCGAGCTTCATCGACCGCGACGGCCTCGTCGCGTCGGGACCGAAATCGCAGGTGCAGACGCCCTTCCAGCTCTACGGGATGCCGATGAGCTATGTCGTCGATGCCAGGGGCAGGACGGCCGGCCATCTCGCCGGCGCGGCGGACTGGGGCACGCCGGAGGCGATCCGGTTCATGCACTATTTCGCGCGCGAGGGCTGACCAGGACGCACTGCGCCCGCATACTGGAGCCTGTTGGCTTCGGCGTCATGGGAGATGCCCGAAGAACAGGCGGACGAACGAAAGGACCGAGGTCTCGACCCGCACCAGGCCGCGCGGCGCGCTCGCCGTTCGAGGCCCTCCGCCTGGCATCAAAGTGCCATGGGGCAGGAACTTGCGAGACCGTCATCGGTTGAATGTTCGGGGGCTGTCGTCGACAACCTCCGACGACGTGGGATGGTTGCCATGATCGAGAGAGACGGCGATGTATTCCGTTTATTTTCAGAGGATTATCGAAGCTTTTCGCAGGAGGAGATGAGCCTGCGGGAATACCTGCTGGCCTGCCGCGAAGACAAATCGATGTATGCCTCCGCCCCTGAGCGGATGGTCGACGCGATCGGCGCGCCAAAGCTTTTCGATACGAGCCAGGACGAGCGCCTCGGCCGGATATTCTCCAACCGGACGGTCAAGCTCTACCCGTCCTTTACCGATTTCTTCGGCATGGAGGATACGATCGAGAGGATCGCCGGCTATTTCCGCTACGCATCGCAGGGCCTGGAGGAGCGCAAGCAGATCCTCTATCTGCTCGGCCCCGTCGGCGGCGGCAAATCCTCCCTCGCCGAGCGGCTGAAGAAGCTGATGGAGGAGCGCCCCTTCTACACGCTCAAGGTCGGGGACCGGATCAGCCCGGTCTTCGAATCGCCTCTGGGCCTGTTCCGTCCCGATCGGATGGGCGATCTCTTCGAGGACAAGTACGGGATCGCGCGGCGTCGACTGACCGGCCTGATCTCGCCCTGGGCGGCGAAGCGGCTCGACGAGCTCTCGGGCGATATCTCTGGGTTCAGCGTCGTCAAACTGAACCCCTCGCGCTTGCGGCAGGTCGGCATCGCGAAAAGCGAACCAGGCGACGAGAACAATCAGGATGTCTCGACGCTCGTCGGCAAGGTCGACATCCGCCAGCTCGAAAACTTCAGCCAGTCGGACCCGGACGCCTATTCCTACAGCGGCGGGCTGAACCGGACGACGCAGGGCCTGCTCGAATTCGTCGAGATGTTCAAGGCGCCGATCAAGGTGCTGCATCCCCTGCTGACCGCGACCCAGGAAGGCAGCTACAACGGCACCGAGAACTTCGGAGCCTTTCCCTACCAGGGCATCGTTCTGGCGCACTCCAACGAGTCCGAATGGCTCCAGTTCAAGAACAACAAGAACAACGAGGCGTTCCTCGACCGCATCCTGGTGGTCAAGGTGCCCTATTGCCTGCGCGTCACCGAAGAGCGGCAGATCTACGAGAAACTGCTGCGCGAGAGTGAACTGGCCGGCAGCCCCTGCACGCCGGAAGTGCTCGATATCCTCAGCCGCTTCTCGGTCTCGACGCGGCTGGCCGAGTTCGAGAACTCGCCGCTCTATACAAAGATGCGCGTCTATGACGGCGAGARCCTCAAGGAMGTGGAGCCAAAGGCGAAGGCCATCCAGGAGTATCGCGACGCCGCCGGGGTCGACGAGGGCATGACCGGCGTCAGCACGCGCTTTGCCTTCAAGATTCTCTCGCAGACCTTCAACTACGACACCAGGGAACTGGCCGCCGACCCGGTGCACCTGATGTACATCCTGGAAGGCGCGATCAAGCGCGAGCAATTCCCCAAGGAGACGGAAGCGGCCTATCTCGACTTCATCAAGTCGGAGCTCGCGACGCGCTATGCCGAGTTCATCGGCCACGAGATCCAGAAAGCCTATCTGGAATCCTATGGCGAATACGGCCAGAACCTGTTCGACCGCTACATCGCCTATGCCGACGCCTGGGTCGAGGATCAGGACTACAAGGACCCCGATACCGGCCAGCTGCTCAACCGGCAGGTCCTCGACACTGAATTGTCGCAGATCGAAAAGCCGGCGGGCATCGCCAATCCCAAGGACTTCCGCAACGAGGTCGTGAAGTTCACCTTGCGCGCCCGGTCCAGGAACAATGGCCGCAACCCGTCCTGGACCAGCTATGAGAAGCTGCGCCAGGTGATCGAGAAGCGGATGTTCGGTCAGGTCGAGGATCTGCTGCCCGTCATCAGCTTCGGCTCGAAGCAGGACAGCGTGACCGAGAAGCGTCACCAGGGCTTCGTTCAGCGCATGGTGGAGCGTGGCTATACCGAGCGCCAGGTCCGGCGCCTGGTGGACTGGTACATGCGTGTGAACAAGGCGGGTTGAACGCGGCCGGAGCGTGCCATGCCGATTTTCATCGACCGCCGCCTGAACCCGAAGGACAAGAGCCTGGGCAATCGCCAGCGCTTTCTGCACCGCGTCCGCGCGGAACTGAAGCGCAGCGTCCAGGAACAGATCCGGGCCGGCAAGATCGCCGATGCAGACGGGGCGCACGCCGTTTCGCTCCCGGCGAAGCGCACGAGCGAGCCGCGCTTCCGCGATGCCGGGGACAGCGGCCGGCGCCAGCATGTCCTGCCCGGAAACAGGCATTTCGCGCCGGGGGACAGGATGCCGAAGCCGGGCCGGGGCGGCGGATCGGGATCGTCGCCCGGCCTGGAGGATTCCGAGGACGATTTCCGCTTCGTGCTGTCGCGCGAGGAGGTGCTCGATCTGTTCTTCGAAGATCTCGCACTTCCCGACATGGTCAAGCTCAATCTCAAGGAGATCGTCGCCTTCAAGCCGCGGCGGGCCGGCTTCTCGGCGAGCGGCTCGCCGACGAACATCAACATCGCGCGCACCATGCGAAACAGCCATGGCCGCCGCATCGCCCTCCAGCGGCCCAGGCGCGAGGAGGTCGAGGCCATCCTGCGCGAACTGGCCAGGATCGAGGCCGACGAGCCAGGCGCCGCCGACGCCGACGTCGCAGCCCTGCGCGCCGAACTCGACCGGCTGGAGCGCCGGCGCCGGGTGATTTCCTTCGTCGACCCGGTCGATATCCGCTTCAATCGCTTCGACGCGCAGCCTCGGCCCAACGCGAACGCGGTGATGTTCTGYCTGATGGACGTCTCAGGCTCGATGGGCGAACGCGAGAAGGACCTGGCCAAGCGCTTCTTCGTCCTGCTGCATCTGTTCCTGAAGCGGCGCTACGATCGCACGGACATCGTCTTCATCCGCCATACCCACATGGCGCAGGAGGTGGACGAGGACACCTTCTTCTTCAGCATGCAGAGCGGCGGCACCGTGGTTTCCACGGCGCTGGAGGAGATGCAGCGCATCATCGCGCAGCGCTATCCCAGCCGGGAGTGGAACATCTACGCCGCCCAGGCGTCGGACGGCGACAACCTCGCGACCGACTCCAGGCGCTGCCTCAAACTGATGGATGGCGAGATCATGCGCCTGTGCCAGTATTTTGCCTATGTCGAGATCATCGACGAACGCGAGAGCGAGATCTTCGGCTCCACGGACAACGGCACCTCGCTCTGGCGCGCCTATCTCACGGTCAAGGAGAGATGGCCGAATTTTGGCATGAGCCGCATCGCTCGGGCCGCCGACATCTACCCGGTCTTCCGGCATCTCTTCACCCGCCAACCGGCGCAGTTGCGCAAGTGAGGGAAGCGCCGATGGCGAGGCAAACGCCCCGATCCGATCTGCTGTTCTCCGGCTCGGACTGGAACTTCGCGACCTTGTCGCATGTCTACGACGTCATCGAGGCGGTTGCGAAGGAAGAGCTCCGGCTCGATGTCTACCCGGTGCAGATGGAGATCATCTCCTCAGAGCAGATGCTCGATGCCTATTCATCCATCGGCATGCCGCTGATGTATCGCCACTGGTCATTCGGCAAGCACTTCCTCCGCCAGGAACTGCTCTATCGCAAGGCCGGTCGCGGCCTCGCTTATGAAGTGGTGATCAACTCCAATCCCTGCATCGTCTATCTGATGGAAGAGAACACCATGGCCCTGCAGGCCCTGGTGACCGCGCATGCTGCCCTTGGCCACAACCATTTCTTCAAGAACAACTACCTGTTCCAGCAATGGGCCGATGCGGGCGCGATCCTCGGCTATCTCGATTTCGCCAAGGGCTTCATCGCCCGCTGCGAGGAAAGGCATGGCGTTGCGGCGGTCGAGGCCATTCTCGACGCCGCCCATGCGCTGATGGAACAGGGCGTGTTCCGCTATCGCCGCCCTCCCCGGCTCTCATCCGACAGGATCCTGAATACGCTGTTCGACCGCGGCCGGATCAGCGAGGGCGCCATGCTGGAAATCCTGCGCAACCACTCGAACGTCGTCTTCCAGCCAGCCTTCGACGATCCCCGCTTTTCCGGCATCAACCCTTATGCGCTGGGGCTGGACATGATGCAGGACATCCAGCGTGTCGTGACCGAGCCGACCGCGGAAGATCGCGACTGGTTTCCCGAGATCGCGGGAACCGGAGACTGGCGCACGATCCTGCTGGACGCCTGGGCCAACCACCGCGACGAATCCTTCATTCGCCAGTATCTCAGCCCGGCCCTGATCCGGAAGTGGCGGCTGTTCTTGCTTTCGGACGCCGCGAACGACTCGTTCTACAGCGTGGCTTCGATCCATAATGAGCGCGGCTACGCGTCCATACGCACGGCCCTGGCCCAGAAATACGACATCGGGGCGAGCCATGCGGACATCCAGATCGTGGATGTGGACCTGCTCGGCCAGCGGCATCTGCGCCTGCAGCACAAGGTCAATGACGGCATCCTGCTGGAAAGCGCCGGCTGCGATGCGACGCTGCGGCATGTCCATGAGCTATGGGGCTATGAGGTCAGCCTGGAAGGCGTTGACGCGCAGACGGGGGGCACGGTCTTCGAACGGTCCAGCCGTCAGCTTGACGGATCGATATAGTTCATAGGCACCGGGACGCGCATTGTGCCACGCCCCCAAGGCCGCTGAGTCAGCCCGTTCCAACGCCTTCATCAGAAGCAGGTGCTCATGATCACATGAAGCCCGGATTGCGCGGCAGGTATCGCGTCCAGGTTCCATAGCCCTGCGACGCCATCAGCAGCATGGGAAAGGTGATGCGCATGCCCTGACTGACGGCAAGGCTCAACGCGCTTTCGCATGTGCTGGGCAGTAACGCCGATATTGTCTCGCTGGGCCTGTCGGCCGCTATCTTCAATGCCGCCGCAAAGACATCCCCGAGGTCGCCAACCTCCCTGACGGCGAGAGGTCCGATATGCCCGCTGGACGTGACATAGCTGTAGCCGAGACAATCGTTGCCGGCGCAGAGCAAGACCCCCGTGGTCGCCGGGTCATCGAGCAGGTAGCGGTGATGCTTCTCTCGCGAGACGCCGATCGCGCGGGAATCGATCTCGGCCAGTCTCTCCAGGGTCGCGGCGCTGCCGTCGATCGGGATGCTCTGCAACGCAGGCTCCGGCAGTCCCTCAATCACCCGCTCCCGCGTCGCACTGAGAAAATAGATCGGCATCTTTGGAAAGAGGCCATGCCGGATGTAGAGCCCCTGCGAGACCCTGTTGAAGGTAAAGGTGATCAGAACCTTGTGAGCAGCAGTTGATTTCCGGGCATGCTCCAGGCTCAACTTCATCAATTCATTGCCGATGCCACGTCCCTGCTGGCCCGGATCGACGAATAGCTGGGCAAGAAACCAGACATTCCCGCATACCCAACTCCAGGCGAAACCGAGAAGCTCACCGTCATCCTCCGCGACCCATAGGCCGTCGGGATCGTCCTTGAGTGAAAACAGCTGAAAATTGGGAGCGCTCGACGTCGCCATCGGACCGAAACCATGGCGCGTGGTCAGATCATTGATGCTGGCAACGACGAGGGCATCAGCCGTCGCCAAATCCTGCGCGCGGGCCGGCCTGTAGACGAGTGACATGGGACAGCTCCGTCAGAGCAATTCAGATCAGTCTTGGCATCGAATCTCCGGCTGACAAGGCCAATGCCATCGCGCTGCCGCAGGCCCGCTCTTTCGCGCGCCTGCTTGATGGCTGAGTTGGTCGTGCGCCCTTCCCGGCCGGCCTGACCGTCAAAAGCCCGTGCGCGCCTTGAGCCCGGCGCAATGGCGCCACGCGTGCCGCCCGGGGGAGAACGCTTGCGCCGCACCGAGGCTGAAGGCAGACGTGGCGCAGTTCTGAAGGTCATGAAGACCGCATGATGAGGAAATGCCAGTGCAGCGCGATCACGCCTCTGAAATTGCCGCGATCACCCACCATCCGGCCTTCAAGGAGGCGGTCAGGGTGCTCGAGGCCGAGCATGACCGCACCATTGCCGACATCATCACGCTGACCGAGATTCCCGCGCCCCCCTTCAAGGAGGAGAAGCGCGCCGCCGCCTATCTGGAGATGCTGCAGGCGCATGGCCTGGAGGATGTCGAGCAGGACGAGATCGGCAATGTGATKGGCCTCCGGCGCGGCACCGGCAACGGCGGATTGATCGTGGTCGCCGCGCATCTCGATACGGTTTTCCCTGAGGGAACCGATGTCACCGTGCGCCGCGAGGGCACGAAGCTCTATGCGMCGGGCGTGGGCGACGACACCCGCAGCCTTGCCGTGCTCCTGGCCTTCGTGCGCGCGATGGACGCCGCCGGCGTCCGGACCCGCAATGATATCCTGTTCGTGGGCGATGTCGGCGAGGAAGGGCTCGGCGACCTGCGCGGCGTCCGCCATCTCTTCAGCAAGGGCCGGTATCGCGACAAGATCGCAGCCTTCATCACCGTCGACAGTCCGCAGGTGGAGAAGGTCGTCGTCGGCGGCGTCGGCTCGAAGCGCTATTCCGTCAGGTTCAAGGGGCCGGGCGGGCACAGCTTCCAGGCCTTCGGCATCGTCAACCCGATGTATGCCATGGCCCAGGCGATCGTGGAGCTTGGCCGCATCCAGGTGCCGGCGACACCCCGCACGACATTCTGTGCCTCCATCGTCGGCGGCGGCTCATCCGTCAACGCCATCCCCGAGGAGGCCTGGGTCGATATCGACCTGCGCTCGGAATCGGCGGACGAACTTGCCAGGCTGGACGCGCGCTGCCGCGAAATCGTGGCTGCGGCGGTAAACCAGGAGAACGCGACCCGCTCGACCAGCGAGGGCGCGATCACGGTCGAAATCAAAGCATTGGGCGACCGCCCGGCGGGCAACACGCCGGTGGACGCCGATATCGTGCAATACGCGACCGCAGCGCTTCGGGCCCATGGCTTTGTGCCCAGGCACGAAGCCTCCTCCACCGACGCGAATATTCCGATGAGCCTCGGCATCCCGGCGATCAAGATCGGCTCGGGCGGCACCGGCGGCAGGGCCCATTCCCTCGGCGAGTGGATCGATGTCGAAAAGACAGCGAGCATATCGGGCATGACGGCGAGCCTTGCCACGATCCTGGCCACGGCGGGCTTCCCTGCCGCGTGAACGGTCCTGTCGCCCGGTCGTTGCCGCTGCATTTGATCGTGCTGCTCGACCGGTTGCGATTGCGCGGACAGAATGGCGCAAGAGACGAACTCGCCTTGCGCGTGGAGGATGTCGCGTCTTCGATCATCGCGGCACCGTCGGCTCTGCCCCTTAACGGCAGCGTCCCACCCAAGCCAGGCATTGGGCTCGGCCGGCTGCTTCGGTGGGCCGCCTAGCGCCAGCTCCGGGCGTCATGGTCTGGTACTTCGAATGCCRCCACGGGGTCGAGCGTCCCTGCTGGCGGCCTTGCCAATCGCCCTCCCCGGCTCAGGGCATGCCGTCCTCGGGTTCGCGCTGGGCGGCGAGATCCAACGATGGGTCGTCTTGGCGTTCGCGCATCTCGGCGTTCAGACTGCCTGAATCCCAAGGCGGGCCTCGTCCTGACCGCCCAGATATCGCCGGCGGCGGCGTGGAAATCCTGGATCATCGGACCGGAAATCGTATCCGGTGCGATGATCCAATCCCCGTGTGCCTGCATCGGCTTTCCCGAAACCCGCAATCCACCTTTCCAGCCGATGCGTCAGGAGGCAGCCACATTGCCTCCACGCAAGCCGGCTATGGAATTTCGTATTGTGATTCGTACGCCCTGCCTGCAATTTTGAAAGTAAAGAGGATTGACATGGTAAAAGTGACAAGAATTACCATGACCGCCTGTGCCTTTAGTGCCTTCCTGGCAACGGCTGGTTTCGTTCAAACTGCGTTTGCCCAAACTCAGGCCGAGGCCAATTCTGTCTCGCCCTTGGCTACTGGCTTGACTGATGGCGGGGCCGCCGAAGCCCAAGTCGTCGAAGCTACCCGCGCCGGCGATGTCCTTACGATCAAGCTTCGCTTCAAGCCAATCGCCACGAACAAGCTGGAACGACTCTATGATTCGATCAGCAAGGATGCTTATGAAAACAGCTTCTATGTTCTTGCCGGCAAGAAGAAATACCTGCTGCTGACAGATAGCAACGACAAGCCGCTGACAAATCCTAACCTGGTCATCAAGGCCAACAAGGATTCTCCGATCGCGGGCTCATGGCATGGCAGGTTCCCTGCTCCACCGAAGGATGTCACGGACGTGTCGTTGACGATCCCGGGGGTCGAGACGCTCGACGCGATCAAAATCACCGACCGATAGCCATGGCGGGTGCGACCAAGTCTTCCCTCGCGATCGTCGTGTTTCTGGGAGTGGCAAGTAGCTCGTTTGCGCAAGAGCCACCTTACCATCGCGAAATACGCGATCTCAAAGCCACGGTTCTGGATCTTAAGGCCACGGCTCTGGATCTGAAGGGACTCCCCTCCGACTTGAACAGCGCGGTATCTGATCTGTCGGCGAAAGCCGGCGGACTTGCCGCCCGGCACGGTGGTCTTTCCGTGCGACACGATGCGACGACCGTCAGGCTGTCGATGACGGGCGATATCCTGTTCGATTTCGACAGGGCCGACATCAGGTCGGCTGCCGAACCGACACTCACCGATATCGCGCGTCTCGTCGCATCTGTCCCCGCTGGCACGATCGTCATCGAGGGGCATACGGATTCAAAAGGGTCTGCTCGGTATAATCAGGAACTGTCCCTTCGGCGGGCCCAGGTCGTCGCGCAATGGCTTGTGAGACACGGAGCAGATAAAGCGCGGCTTTCGGTCAAAGCGCTCGGCGATAAGCGTCCGATCGAACCCAATACGCTTAAGACCGGAGCGGATAATCCCGAAGGGCGTGCCCTGAACCGACGCGTCGAGTTCGTTATGCCCAAGCAGTAGAAGCGATTGTCTGCGGGCCGACGACAACGCGTCGGCCCGCTCCCGGCCTCCGGCAAAACGGCCGGATGGCCTGGCGCTCAGAAACCTCCGCCCCGCAGCGACATTCCGAGCGCCTGCTAGAGCAGCGGCCCGAAAAGTGGATTGCGGTTCCGGGAAAGCCGGTGCAAAGACAAAGGGTTAGATCATCGGATCTGGATACGATATCCGGTCCGATGATCTGATCAGGCGACCACAATTGGATATTGGAATCTTGCCCGGACGCTGACATCCGAGATCGGATGGGGTGACATCAGCTCCCGACGCTTGCCGGACGCTACGGACGTCCGCTTTGGGAAACACCGGAGGCTGCCAAGGCAAGTTGGCGTCCGGAGCCGCAGCATGGCCCCGGACGCCAGGATCAGAAGGTCAACCCGCAGGCTTGACGGATGGCGATCTGAACTGGCGAGGGAGACAAGGACGGATCAAACTCGCCCCGTGGCAACAGCGGCGGCTGCGCCATGAATCGCGGATGCTGGCCGCAATGGGGTTGCGCTGCATGAACCAGGAACGGGTGGCATAAATAGACCGTGCCCGCCGCTCCGGTTGCGACTTCGACCGCACAATCTGCAGTCGAGGCGTAGCCGTTCGCGGAGAGCTGCCGGAGTGTGGTTCCCGCCTCGCCGTAGGGCAGAAGCTCCCGCGCAATCACGGCATGCGAGCCCCGGCGAATTCTCGTAGGAGCATCGTCGGGCCCGACATCCGATAGCAGGAAGAGCATGAGCAGGGCTCGTCCGCTGCTCCTTACATTGGCTCGCCATTCCATGAAATCCGGATTGTCCAGGCCAAAGCTCACATCCACATGCCAGCCGTCGTCCCCTGGCGCTTGCGCCGAGGGGAACCGAATCGGAAAGGTCCCAAGCCCCCTGGGGGCGATCCAACGCTCTACGCCGACGAGTTGATCGAAGGCCTTGTGCAGGGGCGGCGTATTGGCCGCCTGGATGAAAGCAGGCGAGGATTTCGAGCTCACCCGGATGACCGGTCGCGTCCAGCCTTCCGGCTTGCTGGGCGATAAGCCGATATCTGCCCACAATTCATCCCGGCATTGCCTTGCAAAATCGGCACTGAAGGCGTTCTCGATTTTGACGAATCCGTCGTCGATGAAGCTCTGGACCTGACGGGATGTCAGGCCAATCTGCGCATTATTGGGCATTGCACGTTTCTCCGCTCGGCTGCCGTATCAGCGAAGCCGTTTTGATCTGATCTGATCGGCGCGAAGGCGCCGGACGGCTTGAGGCCGTTCAGATCAGGGGAAAGAACGTGGAGGCGAACATCATGACGAGCCCCCCTACCACGGCAACAAGGGCAGCCTCAAGGTCACCATTGCCCGGCTCTTCCCCGTCAAGGCGCCAAGAGGTAACTCCGAGTCATCGCCCGGAAGCGGTCGCTCCGGATCAAACTGCTCAAGACCCGGTCTCGAGCCGTTGCAGGATTCCCGACGGCCGTCTCGACAGGCTAGTCAGTGCTCGCCTCGACCGGCCATCGTGATAGGGAGGAGGCTATGGCCTTCACCCTCCACTGTTTTGCCGACATCCCCACCTCCGACTGGCTGGTTCTGCTGAACCATCCTGACGTCACGCGTCACATGCCGCTCGCCGATGGCAAGTGGACTGAAGCATCTGCCCTCGACTGGGCCAAGGGCAAGGACGCCCAGTGGCAACACAACGGCTACGGTCCATGGTCCATCCTCATTGATGGTCGCTTTGCGGGCTGGGGTGGCTTTCAGAAAGAGGCAGATGGCGCTGACCTCGCCCTCGTTCTCCTACCCGCGTTCTGGGGGCATGGCGCCGAGCTGTTTCACGGCTTCATGGAGCGTCGGGCCGACCTTGGCATCGGCAATGTCAGCATCCTGCTGCCGCCGAGCAGGTCGCGGGTGAAGGGCCTTGCCCGACTTGGTTTCATTGCCGACGGTGAGTTGGACTACCACGGCCAACGCTTGTTGAAGTTCCGGACGACCGCGTGAACGGTCGACCATTTACAGGTCGTGGTTGCCGCGGACGTGGAGCACCTGCGCCGCCCTGATTGCTTGCCTGCGCAGTTTTCTCGTGGGCGCTTCCAGGCGAAGTATTGCTATGGTTTTCCCCGGCTCTATCTGGCCTTCCAATGTGATTTGGGTTCCGACTTCAAAGGCAAAGAGCCAAGAAGCTTTGGGATCTGCGTCGCTCGGACCCCAGGACCTCGCGTTTCTTCCTGGATCATGACTGATGAGGTCAGAGCCGGCGCCCCTTTCATCCGACAGAGCCCATTCTCGGCGCGGTCCGTATCGCCCCGTTGCGGACCTTTCGGCGACGGGGCATGAAGTACCTTTGGAGGTATCAGGACGTGGAAATGACCAATGTCCAAGAGCGAGCGCAGCAGATATTGCGTGCTGAAGCGGCGGCCATCGCGGCCGTAGAGGTTAATTCGGCTTTCGATGCTGCGATTGAGGCCATAGAAGCCTGTCGCGGCAAGGTGATCGTCACCGGCATGGGGAAAGCCGGTTTTTCTGCCAATCGTTTTGCAGCCGTCCTCTGTTCGACCGGGACGCCAGCGGTCTTTGTGCACCCAGGCGAGGCCGCGCACGGCGACCT
>NZ_JBFTRC010000239.1:0-7584 GCF_056399325.1 Allobosea sp. 01N443 | reverse complement strand
GGGCTCTCGCCCGAACCTTTCGCCGAGTTCCGTGCCGGCGCCCACGCCAGACCATACCCAGCCTGACACGCCGCAAACGGCAGTGGCCGATGTCGTCGGGCGCTTGCTCAACATCCCCGCCAAAACTCGGCTTTCTCAACGACCCCACGCCGCACGCGCTCCCATGTCGCCGGGCCAATCTGCTTGTGCACCCAATGAAGCAACAGCGGCTCATGCCCCCGGCGCCCGGCGATGAGGGGCCGCAGGTGGCCGAGCACATCATCGCCCACAGGAATGGCAATACGCGGCTTCGGCTTGACGGCACGGCCCTTGCGGCTTGGCGGAACCATGACGCGCGAAGTCCCCGGCTGCACGTCCGCGACGGTCAAGGCCGCGATCTGCGAAAAGCGCATCCCGGTCGCGGCCAGCAGCAGCACTAGCACGCCGAGGTCGGTGTTTTCGGTGAAGGCGGCATCTATGGCCGCGCGAATGTCGGCATCCGGCAAGATGATCGCGCGGGCTTGAGAAGCCTCGGGGATGGCTTTTAGCCCGCGTTCGACCTCGCGGGGCAGGGATGGCGGCAGCAGGCGCCAATGCTCGTCCACAGCCCGGCCAAGGGCCGCGCGCAGGTCGCTGGCTGTGCGGTTGACGGTCGAAGGGGCCAGTTTCGGATCGAGCCGGCTCCGCCAGCCTGTCAGGGCGGTTGCTGTAATATTTGCCAGCGTCATGCTGGCGAGCTTGTCGCGCAGGACGTGTTTGCCCAGCCGGGAGCGGGCATCAGCCCCGGCGCGGATGCTGCGGGCCACGCGCATGGCAACGTAGTCCTCCACCGCCTGCTTGACCGTGATGGCTGCTGTTGCGCCGCCGGAGGCCGCCTGCGTCTTGACGCCTTCCGCCCAGCCGATGGCCGCCTGGGTCGCGGCCGTGAAGGTCAGGGCGCCTTCCGGCGCCCTGGCATCGTCGGCCGCCCCAATCGTGCATTCGCGCCGTGTGCCCTTGCCGACATGCTTGGCGATCCAGACCCCGCCGCGCGGGCCTTTGCGATAGCCGAGCTTGAGGCCGCTGCGCGCCTGCCCAATTGACACCCAGACCGGGGCCTTGGCCTCGGCCAGCCTGCGACGGCGGGCGGGAGTGTCGAGTTGAAAGTTTCCCACAGAACTTCCCACATTGATGCCGTTGACAGTGCCCATGTGGATGACAGAAAAATTCAATGATTTCAATATAGAGTGTGACGTGAGTGACGTCATCTTCCATAATCTGTCGCCCTCTCACGGCGAAAACAGGGGTTCGAGTCCCCTAGGGAGCGCCATTGCGGCCAAATGAGCCTGTTTTATAGGGCTTATTTCCTTCATTTGTCCCACTTCCGGTCTCGGTGGGACGATTGTCGAGTCAGCCAGAAGCTTCTTCATCGCTGAATCCGCCATCTGCGGCTTGCGTGCTTCGCGGGTGTATCGCTCCGCCTCCTCAAGCGTCCGATGCCCCGTAATGGACATGAGTTCGTGGGCAGTGGCCCGGCTTTCTGCCAGCCGTGCGGAGATGGCCTTGCGCAATCCGTGGGGTGCGACTGTGGGTTTTCACCGGACATTCGTGGACTAAGAACGCTGAGCGCTGTACCCATCTGTGACGTCGACATTGCGCGCCTGGACAGTGGTGAGATCATCTTCGCTGAACTACGCAGCCGCAACGGATCTCGTTTCTGGATCGTTCCCAAGTAAGATTCGTAGCGCGGCGCGTGCGCGTGAAGCCTGATGCAGCGTGACGATCAGCATCGTTTGGCATCGCTGGTGATCTTGCTGCCGTTGTCACGGACGATCATCTTCCACCCGCCGCGCTCGACGATCACGCGGTCGCGTTTGCGGGTGACCGGGAACTCACTTTACGGTGGTGCGCAATTCGGCATCCTTCCTCGGAGAGCTGTCTGCTGAAAATCTCTTCTATCCCAAGGCGTTAGTATCCTATAAATTCGATCAGAGCGTTGCTTTACTGGCGTTATTAACGTAAGGGTACAGGAAGGTCTGATAGTTATTTCCTAGAATAATTTGTTAATGATGGACGGAAATTGGATGAATGTTGTCCATGCATCATTCTCTACGGAAGAACTTTCTCCGAATAAGCAGTTCGACGCTTGGCGCGGATGGTTCGGAACTGTTTTCAATGCGGTCATTGACGAGCCCGAAGCAGGATTTGTGGCTACCTGTGAAACCTGGAACTTCGGCGGGTTTGGCTTAAGCCGGGTTCAAGCTCCCAGGTTGCAAGCCATTAGAAGCGCCGGCCTTATTCGCCAAAATCCGATCGACCATTGGAACATCGCGGTCGGCAGAAAGCGAACAGCGGGAGAGGTGGGCGGTCATCGTGCTATCGATGTTCCTGCCGGAGTACCTTACGTTTCCTCGCTGGGGCGGACGCTCACGAGCGCCAGAGACGATGATGAGCGGGTTCAGCTTTATCTCCCACGAGATAGCTTTCCGGAGCTCGCGGCCGTCCTGGACGGGATGGATGGAAGAGCGATTCCAGGAGCGATGGGCCAACTACTAGGGGACTTCCTGGTGTTGTTGGCGAGGAATGCACCGGCTTGTTCCGGAGCGAATGCGCCGGCTCTACAATCCGCAGTCCGGGGGATGGTGCTTGCCTGTATTGCTCCGTCAAAAGACAGTGCTGCCCAGGCGGCCACCCCGATCGCAGTTGTGCGTAAGGATGGCGTTCGAAAAATAATCGATCAAAATCTACATAGGCTCGCTTTTGGTCCTGACTTCCTGTGCCGAGAAGCAGGTATGTCGCGTTCTCAGCTTTATCGCCTGTTGGAAGCCGAAGGCGGGGTAAAGAACTATATCCAGCGGCGGCGTCTCAAGAAATGTTATTCCGAGCTATCAAGGGGCACCAATCTCCGCCCGATCGCAGCTATTGGCGAGGAAATGGGGTTTGCAGACCCCTCAGGTTTCACCCGAGCGTTCAAAAAGGAGTTCGGGATGAGCCCGTCAGAGGTTCGAGCCACCCAATTTATGCATTCAATGAGCAGTCCTAACCCGCAGGGTTTGCCAAGCCAGAGAATAAACGGTCTTCGCGACATTCTGGAAAAAATGGCGTGACCGTCCTCTGCATCCMCGAACCACCGATCGCCGGCTGGGGCGGAAAGCGCATCGGATCGCTGCCACGCGAAGCCGATTCCTTCCAGCGGATCGCGGCGCGCGAATTCAGCGCAGGTGCGTGCCGGCCCGATCGTCGATAGAATGACGGCGTAGGAGCGCGACGCAGCGGTCCAAGTCCCAGAGCCGAAGCGCAGCGGCGGCATGTCGAGGGGATCGACTTCCTTGATGGGCTCCAGGTCGCGCTGGCGTTCGGCGCGGTGCACGGCCATTACAGACTTGGCCAGGCCAATTACGTTCTCCAGATGACTTGCCGCGGCGGTCTTGCTTGTTCCGCCTGCGCCGAGTCCGAAGGGACCCCAGGCGGTGAATCATCGCTGGAGCCGCGACCGTTGCAACAGAAGCGATGGAGCAGGCATCTGTTCTCGGCGCGGTTCCCGACTTGTTTATCGCTACCGCATCGGGCGGAGGCCTATCGGCGGGCTGTGCGCTCGCGATCGCTGGTAGCGGTTCCACCATGCTTGCGGTCGAACCATTCGGCTTTGACGACCTCGCGCGAAGCCTTTCTGCTGGACGTCGGGTGGCCATAGAGAGCCACGCGACATCGATATGCGATGCTCTGCTTGCCCCTATGACAGGCGCGTTGCCCTTCGACATTCATATGCGATCGGGAACCAAAGTGGCCGTGTCGCAGACAATCACGCCCGCGCCGCAGTATCCGCATTGTATGCGGAGTTCGGCTTGGTGACTGAGCCCGGCGGAGCGCTATCGGTAGCTGCCTTGCTTGCCGAACCAATTCTGCTGCAAGGCCGCACTTCAATTGCAGTCGTCAGTGGTCGGAATTTGGATAAGGAGCAATTCATCAGCATGATTTCCGAGGCATGACGGTCGCCCCGGCTTGATTCAGCGCTGAGTTCGTTTCCAGCGATCTTGGAGCCGTTTCCCACGGAACAAGCGCCGGCGATCACCGAATCGTTGCTTTTTGCAAGGCCGAATCCCGAGGGGATTCGTGATCGGCGATGACGGACCATTGCCGGTTGCGACTGGCGCGAAATGGCAAGACGGGCAGGCTGCCCATGCCCGAAATGCTCGCAACGGAATTCGCCTGCTGATCGCAGACCGATCCGGCCTTCCTCGCCGATCGCAAGGCCGCGAAAGCGGAGGTGAATGCAGTGAACGCGACGCGGGCAAGCGCGATGCCAGATTGCGCTGCCGAGGCGATCGATATGTCGACAAGCCATGTCGGGTTCAGATGTGTCGTTCGGAACGGAGAATTGAATGAAACGGCCTCTTAGTCACCAATTCAGAGCGCGCTGGTTGGGCGTAAGCACGACGCTCCTGATGTTGGGATCGCCCGTGGCAGCCCAGGACTCGCTGCCGTTTCCGCCAACGCCCTCCGGGAGCAAAGCCGGACCGACGATCGCGGAGTCGACCTACAGCCCCCTACCGGTGAAGTCGCATCTCCCTGCCAATGCGCCGAACATCGTCGTGATCATGCTCGACGACGTCGGCCCGGCGCTTCCGAGCACCTTCGGCGGCGTGATCGATACACGCACGTTGAGYCGGGTTTCCGGAGACGGGATCACCTATAACCGCTTCCACAATGCCGCGATGTGCTCACCCACCCGAGCGGCGCTGCTGACCGGGCGCAACCACCATCGCGTCGGCTACGGCCAGATCGCCGAACTGGCGAATGACTGGGATGGCTATTCAGGCCGGATCCCGCGCACATCTGCGACCGCAGCGAAGGTCCTTGGCTATTATGGCTACGCGACGAGTGCCTTCGGAAAATGGCACAATACGCCCGCCAACGAGACCACGGCCGTCGGCCCATATACGAACTGGCCGGCGGGGCAGGGGATCGGCTTCGACTACTTCTACGGGTTCCTTGCCGGAGAATCCTCGCAATGGGAGCCTGCGGTCGTCGAAAACACGGTCCGGGTGAATCCATCCGAAGGGAAGAAGGAATATCACTTCACCGAAGACATGACCGATAAGGCTGTCTCATGGATGAAGCAGGTCCACGCGCTGACGCCGGATCGACCGTTCTTCATGTATTGGGCCCCGGCGCCTCCCACGGTCCGCATCACATCTTCAAGGAATGGGCGGACAAATATAAGGGCAAGTTCGACGAAGGCTGGGACGTCATGCGCGAGCGCGTCTTCGCCCGCCAGAAAGAACTCGGCTGGATCCCGAAAGACACCGAGCTGACGCCGCGGCCGAAGACCCTTGCCGCATGGGCCGATATTCCCGAGGACGAAAAGCCATTCCAGCGTCGGCTGATGGAGGTGTTCGCCGGATACACCGAACACGCCGATGCACAGGCTGGCCGGTTGATCGATGCCCTGGACGAGCTCGGCATCCGCGACAACACGCTGGTCTTCTACATCTGGGGCGACAACGGTTCTAGTGCGGAAGGCCAGAACGGCACGATCAGCGAACTCCTGGCGCAGAATGGCATTCCTTCCGAGATCAAGGACCATATCCGCACCATGAACGAGCTCGGCGGCCTGGATGTGCTCGGGTCGCCCAAGGTCGACAACATGTACCATGCCGGCTGGGCCTGGGCCGGCTCCACGCCGCACCGGTCGACAAAGCTGATCGCCGCACATTTTGGCGGAACGCGCACGCCGCTCGCGGTGTCCTGGCCGAGCCGGATCAAGGCGGACAAGGCGCCGCGTCCGCAGTTCCATCACGTCAACGATATCGTGCCGACGATCTACGACATCCTGCAGATCACGCCGCCGAAGCTCGTCGACGGCATCAGCCAGGACCAGCTCGACGGCACCAGCATGACCTATTCCTTCGCGTCCCCGACGGCGCCGGACCGCAAGAAGGAGCAGTATTTCGAGGTCATGGGCAGCCGCTCCTACTACAAGGACGGATGGATCGCTTCGGCCTTCGGACCCAGAGTGCCCTGGCAGACGGGCGTCGATCCTTCGATCATGACATGGTCGCCGAAGGACGATGTCTGGGAGCTCTACGATCTCAAGAAGGATTTCTCGCAGGCGAAGGACGTCGCCGCCGCCAATCCCGGCAAGCTCGAGGAGCTGAAAAAGGCTTTCGAGGTAAGCGCGAAAGACAACAAGGTCGATCCGGTCGGCGGCGGGCTATGGTCGGCGATCTTCCACCCGGAAGACGCACCGTCCAATCCCGCCAAGACCTTCAACTACACGCAGGAGGTCGTCGGCGTTCCCGAGTTCACGGCGCCGCGGCTCGGATCACGCGGCAACCTCGTCACCATCGATGCGGATCTGCAGCCCGACTCGAAGGGCGTGCTCTACGCGCTCGGCGCCATCTCGGGTGGTGTCGCCCTGTGGGTCGAGAACGGGAAGCTCAACTACGAGTACAATCTGTTCGAGATCGAGCGGACGCAGCTGGAAACGTCCGCCCCGCTCCCGACCGGAAAGGTCAAGATCGAAGTCGAAACACGCAAGGCCAGCGGCGTCCGCCCCGCGCCTCTCGACATCATCATCCGGGTGGACGGCAAGGAGGTCAGCAAGGGGCGTGTTCCACGCTCGGCAGCGTTGACCTTCACGGCCAATGACGCCTTCGACGTCGGCCGGGACAGCTATTCCCCCGTCTCGCTCGCGTATTTCGACCGCAAGCCCTTCGCCTTCAACGGCAAGATCCGGCATCTGAAGGTCGACTATCTCGACTGAGCGCCGACCAGCCGGAGGCGGCGAGCACGATTTTCGCCGCCTCCCGTCAAATTTCGATGACGCGGAAACTCCACTCTTCAGAGCCGGGCGGAGGCACATTCTGGCCGAAGCCGCTGCTGACTCACGAACGGGAAATTCGATGATGAAACCACTCGCCTTTGTTCTTGCCGTTACGCTTTCGGCGGCGCTGGTCCCGGCCCAGGCCCAGACGGAATTGAGCGCCTATGCCGACAAGAATGGGTACGTCAATGTCCAGAAACTGACCTGCGGGCAACTCGCCGGGACGTTCCAGGAAGATGCGAACTTTCTCGGGGTCTGGTACAGCGGCTGGTATAACGGCCTCGGAAAGAAATCGTCCGTCAATTTGCCCAGGGTCAAAGAAGGGATCCATGAGCTGATCGTCTATTGCAAGGCGAACCAAGGATCGACGATCATCAATGCCATCGATGTACTTTTGAAGGCTGAAAAAGCGCGCCGCGCCCAATGACGTGGCGGTCCCTACCTGGCCGGCCCGGGCAGGGACCGTCTTCGTGAACAGCCGCGCGAGCGGTCGCGCATCAAAATTGGTCTCTTTCACGGAATTTCGAATGAATAGGATGATGCGTTTTGCTGCGGCGTCGTGCCTGGCACTTTTGGCTGCGGGCGCGGCTCTGGCACAGACAACACCGGATGTCCCTTCCTTGCAGGCACCCGATCTTCACCTGGATCTCCTGCCCGCCTATTTGAAGACAAACGATTTGCCCGACAGCCTGAAGCTGCTTCCGCCGCCGCCGGCCGAAGGATCAGCCTCGCTTGCGCGGGATGAGGACGCCAGGCGGGCAACGGTTCCCTTGCGAGGGACGGCGCGTTGGGACCTGGCC
>NZ_JBFTRC010000238.1:0-7711 GCF_056399325.1 Allobosea sp. 01N443 | reverse complement strand
CCTCACAGATCGGTTCATGCCCCATCTGCGCGACCAGGGTGACCGTTTCGTCGAGCGCGCCCTGCGTCAGGGGGTAGCCGGCCTCGAAGCCGAGCACCTCGTTCGCCGCCACCGCCTGCTTCGCGCGCTCGATCGGGATATCCGAGCGGATGGTGGCCAGCCTGAGCTGCAGCCCGTTCTCGCTGGCGATCTCGCGGACCAGAGCCGCCGTGCGATCGACCTGGACGCCGGATCCCGCGCCGCCGACGCTGCCGACGATAACCGGTATGCCAGCCGCACGCCCGGCACGGATCAGGGCGGTCAGCTCGCGCTTGATGCTCACGTCCGAGACGAGGGGCTTGCCCGAGCCGAGATAATGCGGACCCGGATCGGTCGACCCGGCATCGACGGCGATCACGGCTGGGTTGAGCGACATGCCGCGCGCGAGCGCTTCTTCGCCAAAGCCATAACCTAGCGTTCCGGTGGGGGTGAGGACTGTGATGGGCGGCATTCCTGCCTCTCTTTCGCGAAGAAGTTCCTTCCACGATAGAGGCGGTCGCACGAGGCCTGCGGTCAAATCGCTTCTGCCGCCCCAGACATAACGAAAAGATATGCTAGATCGGAGGCTCCCCGATGGCTGTCGCCATGATTGCGAGCTTGCGGGTCAAGCCGGTCCTGACATGCTCGACGAGAGCGCGCGTGCCGAGCGCGGCATCGCGGAAGCTCGGCAGGGCGACCCAGATGTCGTAATCCACGGCGGGCCGGAAAGGGCGAACGACCAGTTGGCCGCTCGCGAAACCTTCGGTGCTCAACGGATCGACGACCGACACGCCGACGCCGGCCGCGACGAATGAGCAGCAGGCCTCGGTGAGTTGCGCCGTCAGGACGACGTTGGGCCGGGCTCCGGTTTCGGCGAAGGCCTTGTCGACTTGCAACTGCGCGCGATCCTCCTCGACCATGCCGACGAAGCGTTCCCCGGTGAGATCGGTCGCATGGACCACATCCAGTCCGGCCAGCCTGTGGCCCGGCGGCAGTGCGCAGACGGCGCGCATGGTGCAGAGCTTCTCGAACCGCACGCCCGGCCTGTCAGCCGCGAACATGCCGAAGCCGACGTCGACGGCTTGCGTGGCGATGCGCTCGACCAGCAGCCAGGAATTGCGGCTCGACATCTCGATCCGCAGGCCAGGCCGCGCCTCCAGGAATTCGGCCAGGATCGGCGGAAGGATGCGGGTGGCGAGCGAGGGAAAGGCCACGAGCCGGATTTCGCCATAGTCGAGCCGCTGGATCGCCCTGGCGCGCGCCTGGATCGAATCGACGCCGAGGAAGACGCGTTCGACCTCCGCATACAGCATCTGCGCCTCAGCGGTGGGGATGACACCGTTCCTCTGACGATGGAACAGGCCGAAGCCGCATTTGCGTTCGAGCAGCAGAACGAGCTTGCTGACGGCCGGCTGAGACAGCCCGAGCCTCTCACCCGCCCGAGTGAAGCTGCCGAGTTCCATGATCGCCTTGAAGGCCTCGATCTGGCGGATGTTCATGCGCGCGGCGCCTCGGCAGGTGCAGGCATTTCATCACTCATGCCGTGCCCGTGCGCGACGTGGTCGGCGAAGCGTTCCAGCTCGGCCAGGGCATGCGCGACGAAGCTGTCGACGAGGTTGAAGGATCGCGCCGCCTTTGGGCGAATGAGCCAGATGTCGAACTCGACCGCAGGCGAGAACGGCCGGATGATGACGGCGGGGTTGGTGTTGTTGTAGGCGCTGATCGGATCGACCACCGCCACACCGGCGCCGGCCGCGACGAAGGAAAAGGCAGTCTCCGACTGGCCGACCTCGATGCGCAGGCGCCGCTGGATCTTTCGCTCCTCGAAGATCCTGTCGATGACGAAACGCGAATGGTCCTGCGGCCCGAGCGAGATGAAGTCCTCGTCCGTCAGGTCGTGAGCCTCGATGGATCGGCGCGTGGCCAGGCGATGGCCGGCGGGCAGGATGCAGAGCCCGCGCAGCCGGTGAAGATGCGTGCTTTCGACTTCCGGCCGATCGCTCGGCAGAAAGCTAAAGCCAACATCGACATGCTGGGTGGCGACGGCGTCGATCAGGCTACGGGAACGCATGCTTTCGATGCGAAAGCGCGTGTCGGGCCTGTCCTTGCAGAAGCCCCACAGAATGTCGGGCACGACGCGACGGGCGATGGCGGGAAAGGCGGCGATGCTGAGTGCCCCCCAAGACTGGTCGCGCAACGCCGTCGCGACCCGGGCAATCTGACCGACGCCTACGAACATCCGTTCCACTTCAGCAAACAGCGCCTGGGCCTCTCGCGTCGGGGCCAGCTTGCTGCCCTGCCGCTCGAAGAGGCGAAAGCCGCAATGGCGTTCGAACAGGGCGATGAGCTGGCTGACTGCCGGCTGCGAGATGCTCATCCTCTCGCCGGCGCGCGTCACACTGCCCGTGGTCATGACGGCACGAAAGGCCTCGATCTGGCGGACGTTCATGTGACAGCATAAGCTCCAGTTATTCTGCAGCGATAATTTTCTATTGGAAAATTATATTCCGCAAGATGATCATCCCCTCAAGGACGCACGAGGATGTCCGAGGGACATTCCGGCAAGCGTTCGGACAACGGGGATCGTCATGTTCATCGAAAACGCCCAGCGGCGCCTGCGCGCCATGATGTCCGTCTCGGCCGGCACGGTTCGCAGCGCACGCTACCTCACCGGCGCATCGCTCATCGGGCTCGGCCTCGCCGCCTCGCTCGGCGCCGCGCAAGCCGACCAACTCGACCGCGTCAAGCAGCGCGGCAAGCTCATCGTCGGCATCCGCAACGACTACATCCCCTTCGGTTATCTGGACCCCAAGGCCCAGAATGTCGGCTTCGAGGTGGATCTCGCCCGGGCCGTCGCCAAGGACCTGCTGGGCTCGGAAACTGCGATCGAATACGTCCCGGTCGTCGCCTCGAACCGGATCGAGTTCCTGAATGCCGGCCGCATCGACGTGATCTTCGCGACGCTCGGCGTCACCGCGGATCGCGGCAAGGTCATCGACTTCACGCAGCACTACTATTCCATGGCCGGTATCGTCCTGATGGCGCCGAAGGAAGCGACCTACAAGAGCTGGGACGACATTCGCGGCAAGAAGATCTGCGGCAGCCAGGGCAATCTCTACAACCGGACGCTGAGCGAGAAGATGGGCGCCGAGCTGGTGCTGTTCACCGGAACCGCCGAAATCTTCAGCGCCTTCCAGGGCGGCCGCTGCGACGCCATCGCCTTTGACGGCCCGAACCTGAACATGAAGGTCATGGAGGACGGCTGGAAGGACAAGTACAAGATCGCGCTGCAGACCTTCGAATACGTCCCGATCGCCGGCGGCGTGCGCAAGAACGAGCCCGCATTCCTCAAGGCGGTCGACACGGCCATCATCAAGGCCGAGGCCGGCGGGCTGATGGTCGAGGGCGAGAAGAAGTACAATCTCGGCRAGAGCGAATACGTCCAGAAGCGCGCTGCCGATGCGAAGAAGGCGCAGTAGCGCGAGCGCGGAGGGTCAGGCGCGAGCGAGCGGGGTTCGGCTCATCATGCATGCGTTGAAGGTCGCTCCTCGCAACAGGCGCCGCGCCATCGATCGCAGCGCCGGCCTCGCCGGCCTGGATGCCGGCGTGCGACGCATGCTGCCGCCGGCGCTCTATCACTACCTCGCCGGCGCCTCCGACGACGAGGCGACGCACGCCCGCAACCTTCGTGCATTCGGCGAGCTCGCCTTCCTGCCCAAGGTGCTCGTCGACGTCTCGCGGCGCTCGCTCGCCAAAACGCTGTTCGGCGTCGAAAGGCCCCTGCCCTTCGGAATCGCGCCGATGGGGCTCAGCCGGCTGATCGCCCCGGATGGCGACATTGCGCTCGCGCGGGCCGCCGCCGATGCCGACATCCCCTTCATCCTCAGCGGCGCTTCATTGACAGCGATGGAAGAGGTCCGGGCGGCCGGCGCGACGAGCTGGTTCCAGGCCTATGTTCCAGGCGAAGCGGACCGCATCGCGAGGCTGATCGACCGCGTCGAGGCGGCCGGCTTCGACACTCTGGTGATCACCGCTGACACCGCCGTGCACCCCAAGCACGAGCGCGCCGCGCGGCACGGCTTCCATTCACCGGTGAAGCCGAGCCTGGGCCTCGCCTGGCAGGGCCTGTCGCGCCCGGGCTGGCTCCGGCGCGTTCTCTTGCGCGACCGCTTGGCCGCGCTGAAATTCCGCTTCGAGAACATGGATGCCGGACAGGGGCCCCCGGTCTTTTCCGCGACCCTGGTCCGCGATATCGGCCGGCGCGATGCGCTGTCCTGGCCGCATATCGAAGCGGTGCGCCGACGCTGGAAGGGCAAGCTGGTCATCAAGGGCATCATGGCGGCCGGCGATGCGGCCGTGGCCGAGAAGGCCGGGGTGGACGGCATCATCGTTTCCAATCACGGCGGTCGGCAAGTCGACTGCGCCGCCAGTTCGCTGGCGGCCCTGGAGCGTATCGCCGAGCGCGGCCTGACGCTGACCGTCATGCATGACGGCGGCATCCGGCGTGGCGCCGACGTGCTGAAGGCGCTCAAGCTCGGCGCCGATTTCGTCTTCGTCGGACGGCCGATGCTGATGGCGGCGGCCATCGGCGGCCAGCGTGGCGCCGCCGAGGCCATCGCCTTGCTGGCAGAGGAGATCGACATCGCCATGGCGCTACTCGGCATCGATGACCTGCGTGGCCTGGCGGAGGTCGAGTTGCTGCGGGATCGGAGACCTCTGTCATGAGCCTCGACTACAGCTGGCTCAGCGACGGCCTCTACCAGACCTGGCTGCTGCGCGGCCTGGGAACGACAATCCTGATGAGCCTGCTCGGCATCGCATTGATGCTGGTGATCGGCGTGGCGGGCGCGCTGTGCCTGCATTTCCGCCTGCCGGTACTGGAGACGCTGACGACCGTTCTGGTCGAGCTGTTCCGCAACACGCCGCCGCTGGTGCAGCTCTTCTTCCTCTATTTCATGCTCTCCGAAGTCGGGCTGAAGCTGACAGATCCGACGACGGGCCGCAGCGTGCCGTTGTTCTCGGGCTTCACCTGCGTGGTGCTGTCGCTGGGTCTCTACAACGGCGCGATTGCGGTCGAGATCATCCGCTCGGGTCTGCTCGCCGTGCCGTCTCAGACCGTCGAAGGCGCGCGTTCGCTCGGATATACGCGCTTCCAGACCTTTCGACATGTCGAGCTGCCGATTGGCTTCAGGCTGTCGATGCCGGCCATGACGAACAACGTCGTCAGCCTGATCAAGACCTCGTCGCAGGCAGCGCTCGTCGCGGTTCCCGACATCATGTACGGCGCGACGCAGATCTCCCTCGAGACCTTCAGGAATCTCGAGGTCATGCTGCTGATCTGGATTCTCTACGTCGCCCTGGCGAGCCTCGCCGTCGTCATCCTGCGCCGGCTGGGCGACGTCTTCCGCATCCCCGGATACGGAGTCCAGGCGTCATGAGCCGCGAATGGCGCGCCTTCCTGCTCGGCATCATCGGCGTTCCGGCCGTGCTCGCCGCCTTGCTCTTCGCCGTGTATGGCGCCGAAACGCCGGCCATTCTCGCGAAGATCTGGCTGCGCACGCCGCTGCTGCTCTCCGGCTCGGCCGACTTCAGCGGCTCGACCGGGGGCTTCGCAGCGAACATCCTCATCAGCCTCTGGGCGATGGCGATCGCTGCAGCCGTCGGCGCCGTGCTCGGGATCGGACTGATCTCCCAGGGCAAACTCATCCGCATTCCCTCCGAATTCGTGATGAACGTGCTGCGCAACTCGCCCTGGCTGGTCGTGCTCTACGCGATGCTCTACCTGCTGCCCTTCGAGGTCACGGTCTTCGGCGCCACCGTCTTCCTGTCGCCGATGGTGAAATCGATCGTCGGGCTCGCCCTGCCGGTGACTGCGAACATCGCCGAGGTGTTTCGCGGCGGCGTCGAGGCCATCGCCAGCGGGCAGTGGGAATCGGCGCGTTCGCTCGGCTATCGCCGGCTGCAGATCCTGCGGCATATCGTGGTGCCTCAGGCGCTGCCGCTGATGACGCCGAACCTGATGACGATCTATGCGATGCTCTTCATCGGCACGAGCCTCGTCGTGGTCACCGGGACCTCCGACGTGATTTCGGTCGCGCGCACGGTCATCGGCAGCGATGGCGATCACATCGCCACGGCCGTCTACATTTTCGTGCTGCTGCTCTTCTTCCTCTTCAGCTTTCCGATCGCGATCCTGACACGCTGGCTCGAACG
Source organism: Allobosea sp. 01N443 (assembly GCF_056399325.1). Classification (NCBI taxonomy): domain Bacteria; kingdom Pseudomonadati; phylum Pseudomonadota; class Alphaproteobacteria; order Hyphomicrobiales; family Alloboseaceae; genus Allobosea; species Allobosea sp. 01N443. The sequence continues at coordinate 1,480 of NZ_JBFTRC010000238.1, read as the reverse complement.
GCGCGTGCGAGCGAGGTGACCATGACGACCGCCATTCCGAAAACCTTCATCGAACTGCGCGACGTCCACAAGTCGTTCGGCGCCTTCCCCGTGCTCAAGGGCGTCTCGCTCTCCGTCAACGATGGCCGCGTTGTCTGCATCATCGGCCCCTCGGGCTCCGGCAAATCGACGATCCTGCGCTGCATCAACGGGTTGACGCCGATCAACAGCGGCAGCATCCGCGTCGGCGATTTCCAGGTGGAGAAACTCCGGACCGACCGCGCATTCATCCCGCTGCGCCATCAGGTCGCGATGGTGTTCCAGCAGTACAATCTCTTCCCCCATCGCACGGTACTCCAGAACCTCACCATGGCGCCCATCCAGGTGCTCGGCGAGAAACCTGCGGAGGTGACGGAGCGCGCCCGCGCCCTGCTCGCCAAGGTTCGGCTGACCGGCAAGGAGGGCGCCTATCCGGGTGAGCTTTCCGGCGGCCAGCAGCAACGTGTCGCGATCGCGCGGGCGCTGGCCATGCAGCCCCGCACCATCCTTTTCGACGAGGTCACCGCCGCGCTCGACCCCGAGATGGTCAGCGAGGTGCTGAGCGTCATCCGCGATCTTGCGCGGGAGGGCATGACCTGCGTGCTGGTGACCCATGAGATGCGCTTCGCGCAGGAGGTCGCCGACGAGGTGTTCTTCACCGATCGCGGCGTCATCGTCGAGCACGCGCCGCCCGCGACCCTCTTCAAGGCCCCCTCCGACCCTCGCCTAAAAGACTTTCTCGACAAGGTTCTCTGAAACGCTGCGGCCAGGATTGATTGCGATGACTGCCCTCAAGGTATTGGTTCCCGACGCGCATCTGCGCGATCTCGACGTCGAGCACGGCGTCTCGGGCGACAGGCTGGACTACATCGTTTTCGACGAGACAGATCCGGACGCGATTCCAGACGAAATCTGGCGCAGTTGTGACGCGGTGCTGGTCTGGCACCGCATGAAGATCACGGCCGACGTGGTCGCCAAGCTCGATCGCTGCAGGCTGATCGTGCGGGTAGGTGTCGGCTTCGACAATGTCGACGGCGCCGCCTGCCGCGCGCGCGGCATCCCGCTCTCGAACGTTCCGAACTACGGCACCACCGAGGTGGCCGACCATGCGCTGGCGATGCTGCTGCATCTCGTGCGGGGGCTCGGCAGCTATGAGGCGCGGCTGAAGGCCGATCCGGTCGCCGGCTTCGTCGCCGAGGACGTGCCGGTGGTGCGCCGTATCCGCGGATCGACCTTCGGCGCGATCGGCATGGGGCGCATCGGCACGGCGGTCGCCCGCCGCGCCGCAGCCTTCGACATGAAGGTCATCTATGTCGATCCCTTCCAGCCGGAGGGACATGATCTCGGCCTGGGCATCGAGCGCGTCCGCACGCAGGAGGAACTTCTGCGCCGCGCCGACGTCGTCAGCCTGCATGTGCCGCTCTCCGACGACACGCGCAATCTTATGGGGGCAGCCCAGTTC
>NZ_JBFTRC010000237.1:0-7768 GCF_056399325.1 Allobosea sp. 01N443 | reverse complement strand
CGCATAGGGTTCGCCGTCGATCTCGACGAGCAGGGCGCGGATCACCGAGAGCGTCAGCGGCAACTGAAGCTGGAAACGCGTCCCGGCGCCGAGCTCCGACGACACGGTCACCTGCCCCCGGACCTGGCGTGCCATCGCCTGCACGGCATCGAGGCCAACGCCGCGTCCGGAAATGTCACTGACGCTGCCCTTCATCGAGAAGCCAGGCAGGAACAGGAACTCCAGGAGTTCGGCCTCGCTCAGGCTCTGCGCCGTCTCGGCCGTCGTCAGCCCCCGCCTGCTGGTCGCAAGGCGCAGCGCGTCGAGATCGATCCCGCGGCCATCGTCGACAACGATGATCTGCAACAGCCCGGCATTGTGCCGGGCCTCGAGCTTGATCAGGCCTTCTTCCGCCTTTCCTGCGGCCCGCCGCTCCTCGGGAGGTTCGAGCCCGTGATCGACGGCGTTGCGCAGGAGGTGCCCGAGCGGGGCATCGAGTTCCTCGAGGATGTCGCGGTCGATGCTCGTCGAGCCGCCGACGATCTCGAGGCGGACCTTCTTGCCCAGGGTTCGCCCGATATCGCGGACGGTCCGCGAAAAATGCCGGACGCCATCGTCGAAGGGGCGCATCCGGCTGGCGAGCGTCTCGTCATAGAGCCGATTGGCGAGATCGGTGGCGCGCCGGTCGACGGCATCGAGCTCGTCGAGGCGCTGCGCCAGAATAGCCTGGCTTTCCCCGAGCTTGAGCTGAGCCTCGGCGAGCGCCTGCAGGGCCCTGACATCCGTCGTCACCGCCGGCATCGCGGCGCGCAGCGCGTCAAAGCTCTTGGCAAGATCGGTCTGGACGCGCCTGAGGCGCAAGAGCCCATCGTTGAACGGTCTGAGGCGCCGGGCCGACATCAGGGACTCGCCCGCGAGCCCGRGCAGCCGGTTCAGGCTTTCTGCCGTGACGCGCACCATGCGGTCCGACCCCGGGCTTCCCGGCGTCTGGGATAGCGCCGGCGCGGATCCGGCAGCCGGCTCCTGGGCTCGAGCGGGCGGAGCTTCGCTGGAATGATCTCTCTCCGGAGCCGCCGCAGGGAGCTCGTCATTCACGTCCGGCCCCGAAGCCGAGGAGCCAGGCTGCTGAAGCGCCTGCGCGAAGCCTGCGATTCTGCGCTGGATCTCCTCTTCGCCAGGTCCCGGCTCAGTGGCGATCGCGGCCAGCAGATCGACGCCCTTCAGAAGCGCATCGATATGGGCGTGATTGAGCCTGACCTGCCCGCGCTGGGCAGCAACGAAGCACTCCTCCATCTCATGCGCCACCTGCACCGCAGGCGTCAGATCGATGATCCGGGCCGCGCCCTTGAGCGAATGGGCGGCGCGCATGCAGGCTTCGAGATGAACGGCCGCGACAGGATCGCGCTCAAGCGCCAGCAGGCCTGCTGTCAGCGCCTGCGACTGCGAGTCGAGTTCGGCGCGAAACAGGTCCAGCATCGAGAGCTGGCTGAAATCCTCGCCGCTCATGCGATACTCCGGTCGATCATGGCGAGCAGCGGTGCCTCATCGAGGCAGCCGACCGTGCGCCCCTGCCAGGACAGCATGGCCTGGATGACGGTCGAGGCCGATTTGCCGATCGTTGCCGGTACCGCGATCAGGTCGCGCTCCCCATAGGAATGCATGCCGTGCACCTCGTCGACCTCGAAGGCGACGCGCCTCTCATCCCTGCCAATCACGATCAGACGGCGAAACACGGCGATCTTGCCACCGCCTGAACTCTGCCCGCCCGTATTGATGCCGAGGAGCTCCGGCAACGACATGCAGATGAGCAGTTCGCCCCGGACATTGACRATGCCCAGCACTGCGCCGGTCCGGCGATGGGGCAGCGAATGGATGCGGCGCGGCTCCGCGATCTCGTGACAGGTCGTCGTCGGGAGACCGAGCCATTCCTCTCCCAGACGAAAGAGAACGACGCTGCGAGCCCCACCCTCGGCCTCGGGGCGCTCTGCAGCTCTCGCGAAATGCTGTGCCCATTCCTCGGAATAGCCCGCAGGCAAGGGGCGATCGAGCAGACTGCGTGCGATCTCCGCATGGGTCGGGCAGTTCCGACAATGCAGATGCTCCCGCAATTCCGGACAGGACCTGTCCCCGCTGACACCGATCTGGCGCCAGCACTCATTGATGCCCTGTCCCTGCTCCGTCGCTTGCATGCCGGCCGTGACGGACATCAGACGTCACTCCTCTTCGCAATCCGGTCGAGCCGGTCGGTCAGCGCCTTGGCTCCGGCCTTGTCGCCTTGCCGCTGCAGCAGGAGCTTGAGCTGGACGAGCGCCTGACGATGGTCGGGTGCAAGATAGAGTGCCTTCCGGTAATTCTGGATCGCGTCCGACGGCGCGTCATCCGCATCATGGGCGAGGCCAAGCAGGTAGAAGACCTCCGGTGACGGCCCGAATTCCTCGAGATGGCTCGCAGCGGCGCGCTTGACCTCACCGAGGCGGCCGGCATTGGCGGCGTGCTCGATGGTGGCAAGGCTCTTGGCTGCCGGGTCGGGCGCCGGCGAAGCAGCCTCTCCTGGTGCGGTCTTCTGCGCGAAGGGGCGCACGCGCGGAGGCGGCGCGATACGCCGTGGCGCTTGTGCGGGCAGTGGCGTCGGACGCGACCTCCGTACGGGAGCCGCTGCCGGCGCTTGCTGCACAGCGCTTGCCTTGATGAAGGCGAAGGCCCTGGGGAAGCGCACCGAAGCGAAGCCATGCAAGGTCGGCAATCCGGACTCGGCCGGCCCCACCAGCAACAGGCCCTTGTCTGCGAGCATCTGCCTGAGCCGGTCCAGTGCCAGCCCCTGCGTCTCGCGATCGAAATAGATCAGCAGGTTGCGGCAGAAGATGACGTCGTAAGGTTCGGCCCTCGGCTGCGGGACCGGCCCGAGCAGGTTGCCGAGCGTGAAGCAAACCTGCCGGCGGACGCGCTCATGCGGGCGGAAGCCGCCTTCGACCGCATCGAAATGCCGGTCGCGATAGCCGAGTTCCTCGCCGCGGAAGGAGTTGCGCCCGTAGACCGCACGTTCGGCATAGACGAGATTACGCGTGCTCACATCGACGGCGTCGATGCTGAATTCCGTTGCCTCGAAGCCCGCGTCGAACAACGCCATCGCCATGGAATAGGGCTCCTCGCCCGTCGAGCATGGCAGACTCAGAAGTCTGAGCGGCGTCCCGGAACCCCGGCTTTCGCGAGCCTGGCGCGTCATCGCCGCGAAGGCMTCGCGATCCCGGAAGAACCAGGTCTCCGGCACGACGACCGCATCGATCAGCTCCTGACGCTCGGTGCGGTTCTCGCTGAGATAACTCCAATAGGTGTGGAGGTCCGGCATCTCGCAGTCGGTCATCCGTCGCTTGAGCGCATGACGAATTACCGAGGCGCCGACCGTCTCGCTGCTGAGCCCGATCATCTCCCTGAGAAGCTGTTCGAACGCCCCTGTGCCCATGGCCCTGTCCATCAGGAATGCGTCGCGGGCTGCTGGAACAAGATCTCACGGATCGCTGGGGATAGCAGGGCTTCCGCCCGGATCCTCTGGATCAGCCCCTTGTCGTCGGAAGCGACCGGGCCGAGATAGGGAGGCATTCCAGCCTCGACACCCGTGGCCACGAAATCCGCCGGATCGCGCTCGACGGTCTCGATCGCACGCTCGGCAATGAGCCCGAGCAGGGCGTGCTCGCCTGCACCGACCGGATAGCGCACGAGGATGATCCGCGTGCTCAGCAGGGGGGCAGCAGCGCGCCCGAGCGCGAGCAGGCTGAGATCGATCAAAGGCACCGGTGCGCCCCGGTAGTTGATGGCTCCGACGACGCCGACCGGCGCAGCCGGCAGGGCTTTCACGGTGAGCAGGGGCAAGACCATTTCGACCTGCCGGGCATCGAGCAGATAGCGGTCCTGACCCAGGCGGAACATCAGAAACAGCATCGGACGGGGCTCGGCTCGCCTGCTCCTGCGACAGCATCAGACCGGATATCAAATCCGGCCTGATGCTGTCGCACTTTGTCTTTGCATCCGCTTTTACGAAAACCGGTATCCACTTTTCGGGCCGATGCTCTACGCGCGAAGTTTGAAACGCGAGATGCTGCTGCGCAGCCCGCTCGAGACCTGGTTCAGTTCGTCGATCGCGAGCGTGGATTGCTGCAGCGACTCGACCGTCTGCTGGGCGGCTTCGCTGAGCTGCGACAGGGCTTCGCTGATCTGGCCGGCACCGGTTGCCTGCGCCTGCATGCCCTCGTTTGCCACCTCGAAGCGCGGCACCAGCCCCTGCACCTGTTCGATGATCTCCGACAGCTGCCCGCCGACCTGCTGCACCTCCTGCATGCCGCGGCGCACCTCCTCGGAGAACTTGTCCATGCCCATCACGCCGGCTGCGACGGCCGACTGGATGTCCTTGACCATTTGCTCGATGTCGTAGGTCGACACCGCTGTCTGGTCGGCGAGGCGGCGGATCTCCGTCGCCACGACCGCAAACCCCCGGCCGTACTGACCGGCCTTTTCCGCCTCGATCGCGGCATTCAGCGAAAGCAGGTTGGTCTGGTCGGCGACCTTGGTGATGGTGGTGACGACCTGATTGATGTTGCCCGCCTTCTCGCTGAGGATCGCGAGCTTGGCATTGATCGCGCCGGCCGCCTCCATGACGTGGCGCATCGTCGTTTCCATGCGCGACAACCCGGCCTGCCCGCCTCCGGCAAGCACCGCAGTCTGCTCGGCGACCACAGAGACCTCGTCCATGGTGCGCACGAGCTCGTTCGAGGTCGCGGAGATTTCCTTGGCGGTCGCGCCGATTTCCGTCGTCGTCGCGGCGATCTCGCTGGCCGTCGCCTRCTGCTCCTTGGAGGTCGCGGCGACTTCGGTGATCGAGGTGTTGACCTGGATGCTGGATTTCTGAACCTGGCCGATCAGGCCGGCGAGATCGTCGGCCATGGCGTTGACGCCGTCGGCCAGCGTGCTGAACTCATCGCGACGCTGGAGCTCGAGCCGCGCGCTGAAATCTCCGCGGCGCATGAGATCGACGATGCCGAGCAGCTTTCCGAGCGGCACGGTGATGGCGCGAAACAGCAGGTAGCCGCACAGCGCCGCGAGCGCGAGCGCGACCAGGAAACTGACGGCCAGGCCCAACTCCGCCGTACGCACGATCGAGACGATGCGCTGGGTCGATTCATCGGCCTCCGACTTGTTGTACTCGACCATCGCCTGCAGGCTTGTCCGCAGCTTGGCAGCAATCGGCTCGAACTCGCTCCGGACTGCGCCGCGCTGGTCAAGAGCCTGACCGCCGGCCGCAGCCTGTTTGCCTGCGGCCACGATCGCGTCTTCGGCCGGAAAGACCTGGTCGAAAAGCTGTTTGACCAGGGCATAGTTCTGGCGATCCTGCTCGGAGTCGAGCGTGCCTTCATAGGACTTCAGCAGGCCGCGCAGCTGATCGCGATTGGCGAGCATGGCGTCGGCAATCCTGGCCTTGTCCGCGGCCACGTCCTCGAGCACGAATTCGCGCAGGAGGCTGCTGGCCTCCGTCCATGTCGTCATCAGCCGGGTGCTGAAATAGAGAGCCGGCACCGTGTTGGTTTCGACCCTGGCCGCTTCGCGCTCGGTCTGAACGAACCAGAGATAGGAGATGGCGGCCATCGCCGACATCACCGCCAGGACCGCAGCAAAACTCACGAGAATGCGGCGGCGTATCGTCAGGCTCTTCATCAGGTTCGTTCCATCGTCCAGACACGCATCGAGGAGCAGCGTCGGTTCGACCGGCCGCCGCTCTCTGGCGAGGAGGCCGAATCAACTGTCGTGACAGGCTACCCTGAAGGTGCTTGCTCTCCGGTGAACTGCAGACGCTGCCTGAAGAGCTCTTAAGAAAGCGCTAGATCGATGRCCCAAAGGCGAGTCGAAGACGGCGCCGATGACGGTTGGCGCCGCGCTTGGCTGGCGAGCCTGCCCGCCGCTTCCGTCCGATGCCGGATCGTCACCGGACCCGGAGCCGAAGCAACGCCTGAGAGGTTGCCTGCCTTCGACGAGCCATCATCGGTCTGCCCTAGCGGCACATAACGGTCTCGGTGTGGTGACGAACCATAGGCCGACCGCACCGACTTACTGTATCGCACTGCGGGTGTTACAGTATCAAAGTTCTAGGCAGAAGCGTTTGGAACGACTGTCAGGACCTATCGAGCATCACCTTTGCGATGAGGTCACTGGATGACGGCGTCTGCGAGAGTTCTTCGATGGGCGATGTCGCCCTTCGGCCAGCTGTCAGGTCATCGGGCCGAAGCCAAAGGGCTACAGGCGCGCTCTCATCCCGGTCTGCGCGACGCCGATCACGCCTGGCCCCGCCGGGGCAGCGATCAAGATCGGGGATGTCACGCTCGATCGGCATCACACGGTCACTGACGAAATCGGCGAAACCTAGACCCGCTGCGCCATAGAGCGGCCCGGGAAGTCTTCACCACGGCTGGCAGGGAGGCGTCGATGTGGCGGATTGCATATGTGGCGGCTGTCGCCTGCGCCGTTGCCGGGCCGGCCCTCGCACAGACAGGCGAGCCTGCCGCCGTTCAGGTCGGCACCATCAACGCAGAACGCAAACCGATTTCCAAGTCTCTCGGTTTCGTCGGCCGCGTCTCGGGAATCGACAAGGTCGACATCAGGGCCCGGGTCACCGGCTATCTTGAGGAGGTGCTCTTCAAGGAAGGCGACATGGTCAAGGCCGGCGCCCCGCTCTACCGGGTCGAGCGCGACCTCTTCCAGGCAGCGGTCGAGAAGGCGCAGGGTGCGCTCGAGATCAGCAAGTCGGCCGACGCCTTGGCCGCGATCCAGCTCGAACGTGCCCAGGACCTGCTGGCCAAGGCGGCCGGCACCGTCGTGGCGCGCGATCAGGCCGTTGCCCAGAAGCAGCAGACCGCCGGCGCGATCATGACCAACCAGGCCGATCTCGCCACGGCGAAAGTCAATCTCGGCTACACCTCCATCACGGCGCCGATCTCCGGAAAGATCGGCCTGACCAATGTCACGAAGGGCAATGTGGTCGGCCCCGACAGCGGCGTGCTGACGACGATCATCAGCCAGGATCCGATGTATGTGACCTTCCCGGTCAGCCAGCGCGAATTCCTCAAGAGCGCCGAAACGGGCAAGCATGTCGATCCCAAGGCGGTCAAGGTGCAGCTCCGCTTCTCCGACGGCACTCTCTACGACCAGCTCGGGCAGATCGATTTCGTCAACAACTCGGTCGATCGTGGCACCGACACCGTGCTCGTCCGGGCGAGGATGCCCAATCCGACCGGCGCGCTGACCGACGGGCAGCTGGTGCGCGTCGCCCTGGAGGTCGGCGATCCGCAGCAGATGATCGTGGTGCCGCAGGCAGCCCTGATCGCCGACCAGGCCGGCGTCTATGTCTTTGCGGTCGTGGACGGCAAGGCCGTCGTCAAGCGGCTGAAGCTCGGCGGCGAGGACGGCCCCAATGCCGTCGTGTCCGAAGGCCTGGCCGGCGGCGAGCAGATCATCGTCGAGGGTCTGCAGGCCGTCAGGCCAGGGGCACCCGTCCGGGCACGCCCGGTGCCGGCGATGATCAAGGGAAGCTGAAGCCCATGATCTCCGCGATCTTCGTTGATCGGCCCCGCCTCGCCATCGTCATCGCCATCGTCACCACGATCGCCGGCCTGCTCTCGCTGCTGGCGATTCCGGTCGCGCAATACCCCGACATCGTGCCGCCGCAGGTCTCGGTGACGACGGTCTATCCCGGCGCATCGTCCCAGGTCGTCGACGCGACGGTCGCGCAGCCGATCGAGGCCCGGGT
>NZ_JBFTRC010000236.1:0-7785 GCF_056399325.1 Allobosea sp. 01N443 | reverse complement strand
TCGCTGAAGATGGCGGAGCCGTCTCCCCTCTCCGGAACAACGGCGAAGGCGCGCAAGCTCTCGGAATGGCCAAGGCAACGGCGCCTCAGGGAGCCCGCATTGACCTCGGAAGCCAGCGGCTGTCCGTCTCAGGTTTGCCGCTTGCGGAACAGATTCCGATTGGATCACGTCCTGGTCTTGAAGCGCGCCGCCTCTTCCGAACCATGGGTGGCGTCGCCGGCGCTATAAGAATGCGCGCCAGCGCCCGCGAGCTTGCCGCCATCGACGATCAGATATTCCTCCCGGATCGGCCGGCCCTCGAACCAGCATTCCAGGATTTCGCGCGTGCCTGCGGCGTAGCGGGCTTGGGCGGAGAGCGTAGATCCCGAGATATGCGGCGTCATGCCGTGATGCGACATTGATCGCCAAGGATGGTCCTGGGGGGCCGGCTGCGGGAACCAGACATCGCCAGCATAGCCGCCGAGCTGCCCGCCCTCCAGAGCGCGGGCCACAGCGTCACGATTGCAGATCTTGCCGCGCGCCGYGTTCACCAGATAGGCGCCGCGTTTCATCCTGGCGATCATCGCCTCGTCGAAGAGATTCTCTGTCTCCGGATGCAGAGGTGCATTGATCGTGACGACATCGCAAAAGCCAACCATGGATGCCGCGTCCGCGTGGAAGGTAACGCCAAGTTCCTGCTCGACCGCCAGCGGAAGACGGTGGCGGTCGGTGTAGTGCAGCTTCACGTCGAACGGCTTCAACCGGCGCAGCACGGCGCTGCCGATCCGGCCGGCACCGACGGTTCCGATCTGCATCCCCTCGACATCGTAAGAGCGCGCGACGCAATCGGCGATGTTCCAGCCCCCACGGAGCACCCACTGATAGGAGGGGATGTAGTTTCGCACGAGCGCCAGGATCATCATGACCACATGTTCAGAGACGCTGATCGAGTTGCAGTAGGTCACCTCGGCAACCGTTACACCACGATCCATCGCGGCTTGAAGGTCGACATGGTCTGATCCAATGCCGGCCGTGATCGCAAGCTTCAGTTTGCTCGCCTTGGCAATGCGCTCTTCGGTCAGATAGGCCGGCCAGAAGGGCTGCGAGATCACGATTTCGGCGTCGGGGAGCTCGCGTTCGAAAACGCTGCCGGGACCGTCTTTGTCCGAGGTCACAACCAGGCTGTGCCCGGCGCTTTCGAGAAATTTCCTCAGGCCGAGTTCGCCCGACACACTGCCGAGCAGAACCCCCGGTTCAAAGTCGATCGCCTTCGGCGTGGGAAGTGTCTGGCCGCCGGGGTAGCGGTCGAGTTCCGGCAGACCGTCCCGCGCATATCCTGCCGGGTAACCGTCGGCTGGATCGTCATAGAGGACGCAAACAACCTTTGCCATTTTATATCTTCCTTCGTCAGGCACGAAGAGGAAGACGCTTGATTCTCACTGCTGCCCGCCAAGACGATGATCATCGGCGGCCCGCTCTGAAGTGTCGGAGGCCAGCTGATCCTGGCGCTTCCTCGATCGGAAAGTTGCGCGCTAGTCCAAATAAGATGGAGAAGCCGGACATGGTTTCAAGACCGGAGGACAGTGGCCTGCCTCCCTGAAAAGTGGCCCTCCCGGAGGTATGGCCTTTGAGCCGACGGAGGTCAGAAGAAATGGCCTGTCTGTCTTCTTCGGCATAATCGGCATCCTCCAAGGCTCAAAAAGCCTGGTGGATTGATCGGGACGGAAGAGTCCTGGTTGGAATTCCCCGCGCCGCTGCAGCATGCGACATTGCGGGATGCATACCGGTATCAGCATCGACATTACGGCTTCGGACAGGGCTCGGCTTGAAGCGATCGTCGCTGGGGCCACAAAGCTGTCCCGGTAAATTTGGCACGACTGTCATATTTCCAACAGGGCACTAGCGCTTCTTGCAAGGCGGGGGACTTCTAGAAGGAGGTCGTGACCATGAAACTCTGTTTTCCGATCGCACTCGCCGCTTCAACTATCGTTTTGGCAGGCCAAGTAAGGGCGGCGGAAGTGGACATGTCGAAGCTCACTTGCAAGGAGGTTGGCGCTATGCCTGCCGCGCAGACTATTGGCGTCGCCATGTGGGTGAACGGCTATGTCCATGGCAAAGCCGGCAATGCCATGGTGGACGGTGACAAGGCGCATGCCAATGCCCAGAAGATCGCTGACTATTGCAAAGCGAATCCCGCTGCCACGCTGACGAGCGCGATAGAGGCGGTCGCCAAGTCGTAGCAGCATATTAAATGATGGCCAGCGGAGTGGCCCCTTTCTGGGACCACTCTTTTACGATGGTCCGAGGACTGAAACTCTGAAACCCTCAACAACCAAAGATCTCAATCTAGTGGATTGATCGGGACGGAAGAGTCCTGTTTGGGATTCCCCGCGCCGCTGCGGCATGCGACATTGCGGGATGCRTACTGGTATCAGCATCGACATTACGGCTTCGGATAGGGCTCGGCTTGAAGCGATCGTCGCTGCGCGCAGTTCGCCCCAGAAGCAACCAGGACCGCGACGCGTGCGCTGATGCCCTACAGGTGTTGGAGATCTACCAGCGCCTACCGTAGTACCCAACAACTGGTCGGTTATTGTAGTATGCGGCGCGGCGGATGCCCGCACGAACGACAGGTCGGCCATAATAGCCGCCGCCATAGTAGCTTCTCCCGTAGTATCCGCCGCCATAATAGCCGCTACCGCCGTAGTAAGTTGAGGCCGGTGTGTTGTAATAGACGGTCTGCGGATAGCCGCTCGCGATTCCCGGATCGCAATATGCACTGCCGGAATATGTGGTGGTGGCATAGGTAGCGTCGCCATAGCCGCCATAGGCATTATAGCCGTATGCGGCGGGAGCGGCGTAGCCATAGCCCGAACCGTAGCCGTAGCCTGAACCGTAGCCGCTGCCGTAATAGGCTGCACCTGCTGCGAGTCCGACGCCCGCTGCGAGCGCCCGACCACCGTAGTAACGGTTGCCGTAGTAACCGCCACGGTATGCCGCCCCACGGTAAGCTCCACGGTATCCGGCACGGTACGCGCCACGATATCCAACGCGGTAGCCACCGCCAATGGCAGTGCCTCGGTATCCACCGGCGCCGATACCACGGTGTTGGGCTTCGGCATCACTCGCGGTGAAGACGAGACCGCCAACGCCAATCAGGGCGACAACAGGGAGGGCAAGGAGCGTATTCATGACTTCACCTGCGCAAAGCCCACCACTGGATTGCAGACGCGGCTGGGCTTGTCCGCGAGGCAATTCGGTGAATTCCTTAACGGAATGATAACATGTTTGTTTCGATGAGTCCCAGAGGGGCATCGCCACGCCGGGCTGCCTTCCTGTGCTGCGACTGCCAAGTCCGCAGCGCGCCCAGATCAGCGATGCCTGCGTCTGCGATCTCACCGAAAGGCAGGCGGACAACATCCGGGCGTCCCCCCGCACTTGATGGCCAAGGGGCGGGATGACGTGCCTTGCCATCAGCGAAGCTCCGAACCGCCCCCCACATGATTGGTTCTGATCGACGCAGCGCCCCCCGGACGCCGCCACGATCAATGGCTCATCAAACAGCAGATCGACGCATGATCGAGGAGATCACGCGTGACGCCGCCGAATATCCACTCGCGCGTTCGGCTGTGACCATAGGCACCGGACACCAAGAGGTCCGCGCCTTCCTGCCGGGCCCGGTGGATCAGTTCGTCGGCGATGCGGGCTTCCCGCATCGCGCTGTCCTGGACAAGATCGGCGGTGATGCCGTGATGACGCAAATAGTCCTGCAGGTCTTGCGCGCTCGATCTCTCGGCGCTTTCTCCGGCTGTGACGACGAACACGCCTTCGGCAGTCTTCAGGAAGGGCAACGCATCGCAGACCGCGCGGCGCGCTTCACGCGTGTTCTTCCAGGCAATGACGATACGCTGCGCCGAAAGGCGGTCAGAGGTTGGCGGCACGAGCAGGACAGGGCGCCCGGCTTCCAGCACGATCGCCCCGGGATCGACGGCGAAGCGCCAGTCCCGGTGGTCGCCGCTCCCCTGTCGGCCGACGATCAGGAGATCGRCAGCAGAGGCCTGCTCGAGAAGAAATGGTGCCGTCTCGTCCATACCGGTTCGCAACGACGTGCTTTCGCCGGACTTGGCGACCTTGATGAAATTGGCCTCGATCTGCTGCAATTCTTCCGCAGCGATCTCGCGCCATTGCTCGATCAGCGTCTGGGCGGAAAAACCGGCCTCCAAGGGGAGCGCGGGAATGATGCAGCGCGATGCCGAGCCGATCAAGCGCGCATGGAAGCGCTCTGCCAAGCCGACCGCAAGCGCAGTCCGGCTGGCCGCATGAGGGCCGAGATCCAGATTCACCATCAGGCTCGCGTAGGATGACATGACAACGCTCCTTGCAGTCGATGTCGCTGTGCCACCACGGCCAAGACAGGTTTGCGTTGACCTACCGCAATAACGGCCCGATTTTACTCGTCGGTCAGCTCTATGCGTAGACCTCCTGCCCGCATCGCGTTCCTGCGCTGCCAGCACTTGGCCGGCAGCAACAGACTTGGCGGAGCGAGGCTCTGCATGACCCGACGGCGAGCAATCCGAGACGTCATGCGTCACGCAGTGGCTTGCGGTGACATTGTTCTGTCGCAAAGCCGAGCAGCCACACGTGCAGTAGCATCAGTTGAGGATACCCCACTGTCGGATATTCTGAATCGCGGAGGCGGCAATGAAAACGACAATCAAGCACGGGCCGGAATCCTGCAGGTCGGACCCGCCGATGTTCACGATCGAGACTGTTGAAGATTATAAGATCGCAAGGCGCCGCCTCAAAGCGCTCACCGTGCAGGACGGCAGCAGCTACCGCGAATCGATAGCGCTCAGGGAGGCTATTCGGATCTGGGAAGCGGACCACGCTGGYGTGACTGAGCCGCCGGCTCGGGCGCCTTGACCGCGTGGTAAAAGAACTCCCTGCGTTCACCGAACCGCCGCGCCACGGCACCGCGAACGCGCCCTCGCCTTCCGGTCGCAGGTCCGCGAATTTTGATTCGTTTGACTCGTCAAGCCCCCATTCCGTCGCTAGCCTAGCAAGCGAGGATCTTGAACGGGAGGTGGCTATGCCGAACGCCGACACCGTGACGATTGGCTCCTTCGAGGAACGCAAGGCCGCCGTCCTGAGAGCGGCCGCGCTGCTCCAAAGCGCGATGGGCTCCGACGAAGACCATGAATTCGAGATGCTGACCGAGGCCATCGCCGAGTTCGACATCCGCCAGGAGGCCCTGGCGCCGGTCGAGATTCCGCCCGCCTTCATGCCGTTCATCCGCGAAGTGGCGCGGCAGCGGGCCGCCAACCAGCGTTCCTAGGCACCGGCGCACTTTCGGTAGCGCCCGCCTTTGCGCAGCGCTGCGGCGATTGCCGCGAGACCAGGCTGCTCCATGGCCGGGCGACGACGCACCCGACGCTTCGTGGGTCGGCGCTGCCCTGTTTCAAAAGCCGACCCCGAATGCCATGTTCGCATCCTTCGCGCCGGTCGCTGCCCTACGGCAGGATGGGACGGCTGGGGGTTGGCGAGACGACATGAATGATACCGGCCTATGAATGATATCGGCGTGGCGACGATCGATGTGGTTTCGGATGCGGCAACAGATCCACGATCGTTGCGTCGTTTCGAAGATGAGCGCTTCCTCACGGGTCGGGGTCAGTACCAGGACGATGAGCACGTGCCCGGTGCCCTGCACGCCGTGGTGCTGCGCTCACCCCATGCCCATGCCGAAATCCTTGCAATCGATGCGCAAGCCGCGAAAAGCCTGCCTGGGGTCACAGCCATCTATACCGCAGCGGAGATCGAGGATCTCGGCCCACTGCCCTGCTCGCTCGCGCTGAAGGCCGAGCCGCCGCTGATCGTGCCGCCGCGTTTCCCCCTGGCGCGCGGGCGCGTCCGCCATGTCGGGGACCCCGTCGCCTTCGTCGTGGCCGAAAGCGCGGACGCGGCGCGCCAGGCCTGCGAGCTGATTGCCGTCGATTACGAGATCCTGCCTGCGGTCACGGAGCTCGCCGCAGCTGCCGAGCCCGCCGCTCCAGAGATCTGGCCGCAAGCCGCGGGCAATCTCGCCCTGCGCTACCGTCTCGGCGATGACGATGCCGTCGCCGCCGCATTCCGCCGCGCCGCACATGTCGTGACCTGCCGGCTCGTGAACAACCGGATCACGGCTGCCGCCCTCGAGCCGCGGGCGGCGCTCGGGCGCTTCGACGCGGAGAGCGGCCGCTACCGGCTCTCGCTCAGCGGCGCCTCCGTTCACGACATCCGCCGCGAGCTTGGCCTCGTTCTCAAGGTCGGGCCCGAGCGGATCGATGTCGCCTGCCCCGATGTCGGCGGCGGCTTTGGCATGAAGAATGTCACCTACCCCGAATATGCGCTCGTGCTGATCGCGGCGCAGCGCCTGGGCCGGCCGGTGCGCTGGCTTGCCGAGCGGATCGAGGATTTCGCCGGCGGCGCCCATGCCCGCGACAACCTGACGACGGGGCGGCTTGCCCTCGATGCCAGAGGCCGTTTCCTGGCGCTGGCGGTGGAAACCATCGCCAATCTCGGCGCCTATGTCTCCTCGCTCGGGCCCGGCAGTTCGACGACCGCGCCGACGCCCGCCATGGGCGGGCTCTACGACATTCCGGCGATGAGCATGGATGTCCGCTGCGTCTTCACCAACACCGCGCCGGTCGACGCCTATCGTGGCGCCGGCAAGCCGGAAGCGAACTACCTGATCGAACGGCTGGCCGATGAGGCGGCGCATCTGCTGCGGATCGATCCGGCCGTGCTGCGCAAACGCAATTTCATCCGCAGCTTCCCCTATCGAAAGCCCTTTGGCGCTGTCCTCGACTGCGGTGCCTTCACGGGGAATCTCGAGCGCGTGCTGGCGGCGGCCGACCGCGCCGGCTTCCGCCGCCGCCGCGCCGTCTCGCGCCGGCGCGGACAATTGCGGGGCTTCGGCATCGGCTGCTTCCTGGAAACCGCGCGCGGCGGACCGAATGAGGATGCCTGGCTCAGCTTCCGCGCCGACGGCCGGGTCGAGATGGCGGTCGGCACCCAGTCGAACGGCCAGGGGCACGAGACGAGCTTTGCGCAGGTCCTGTCGCAACAGCTCGGCCTGCCGGCCGAGCATTTCCATCTCGTGCAGGGCGACACGGCGCGCGTCCCCACCGGCGGCGGCCATGGCGGCGCCCGCTCGCTGCATATGGGGGGCGGCGCCCTCGTCCTGGCGGCGCGTGCCTTGATCCGGGCCGCCAAACCCGCCGCCGCAGAGTTGCTCCAGGCCCCAACCGAGGCCGTGCTCTTCCAGGACGGCTGGTTCCGTGCGCCCGGCGCCGGCAACGTCGCTCTCGCGACGGTCGCGCGCCATATCGGGGAGACGACCGGCCGGGCGCTCTCAGGCCATGGCGCCCATCGCGACGCCCCCCTCACCTTCCCGAACGGCGCGCAGACGGCCGAGGTCGAGATCGATCCCGAGACCGGCGCAGTGACGCTGCTGCGCTATGTCGCCGTCGACGACTACGGCACCCTGATCAACCCGCTCCTGACAGAGGCCCAGGTCCATGGCGGCCTGGCGCAGGGCATCGGCCAGGCGCTGATGGAGGACATCCGCTACGATCCGGAAGGCGGCCAGCTCCTCAGCGCGACCTTCATGGACTACGCGCTGCCGCGCGCAGCCGACCTACCCTGTTTCGAGCTCTCGCTGGTCGAGCTGCCGACGACGGCCAACCCGCTCGGCGTCAAGGGCGCCGGGCAGGCCGGCTGCATCGGGGCGCCGCAGACGGTGATCCACGCGATCCTCGATGCGCT
>NZ_JBFTRC010000235.1:0-7832 GCF_056399325.1 Allobosea sp. 01N443 | reverse complement strand
CACGCCGGAGGCCCGACCGCAGCGCCTGCAAGCCCGGGCCACGGCCGAAGGGCGCAGCGGCGTCCGCCGCATCCGGATCCGCGACTTCCAGGTCGTCAGCGACAGCCCGCCGGATTTTGCGGGCTATGATCTCGGCCCTAGCTCGCCGGAGCTGCTGCTCGGCGCGCTGTCCAGCTGCCTGACGCACACCTACCTGATCCAGGCGGCCGACMAGCAGATCGATCTGCGGGATGTTTCCGTCGAGGTGCAGGGCCAGCTCGATCCCCGCGCCGGCACGCCCGGTTTCGAGACGGTGCCAGTTTACCCCCACGACCTCTCCTACACGGTGCGGCTGACCACCGATGCGACCGATCTGGACGCCCTCAACGCCGCAGTCGAACGCTTCTGCCCGATCCTGAACCTGCTCCGACGCGGCACGGAGGTGCGTGGAACCGTCGAACGCATCCCGGCCAGCCGCGCCGCCGCCTGATCTTCTCACTCCCCTGCACGTGGCCGCTCACCGCAGCGGCAAAGGAGCAAACATGAGCCTTTTCACCAGCCAGCCCACCCGCCGCGCGCTCCTGCGCGGAGCCGCCGCACTCGCCGCCGCGCCGCTCGCCGGTCTCGCCGGGCATCACGCCTTCGCCCAGGCCGCACCGCTGGCGCAGCGCCAGACGATCAAGCTCGCCTGGGGCCAGACGGCCGTCTGCCAGTCGCCGATCTCGGTCGCTCTGAAGCAGGGCCTGTTCGAGAAATACAACATCGCGGTCGAGCCGGTGAATTTCAGCGGGCCGACAGATGCGCTGCTCCAGGCGATCGCCACCGGCCATGCCGATGGCGGCATCGGCATGGCGCTACGCTGGCTGAAGCCCCTCGAACAAGGTTTCGATGTCGGCCTGACCGTCGGCACCCATGGCGGCTGCATGCGACTGCTCGTCGCCGAGAATGCCGGCATCGGCAGCCTGAAGGACCTGAAGGGCAAATCCGTCGCCGTCACCGACCCGGCGAGCCCGGTACGCAACTTCTTCGCCATCCGTCTCGCCGAGATCGGCCTCGATCCGGAGAAGGATGTCAGCTGGGTGCAGTACCCGCAGGACCTGTTCGGCGAAGCGCTGAAAAAGGGCGAGGTCCAGGCGCTGGCCGGCGACGACCCGCATCTCTATCTCATCCGCGAGCGCGACAAGCTCGTCGAACTCGCCACCAATCTCGAGGGCCAATACGCCAAGTCGACCTGCTGCGTGCTCGGCCTGCGCGGCGCCCTGATCCGCGACCAGCCCCAGGTCGCAGCTGCGGTCTCCCGCGCCATCGTCGAGGCCCAGGCCTGGACCGCGGCCAACCCCGATAAGACGGCCGAGATCTTCGCCCCCTTCGTCCCGGCGAAGGTGACGCCCGAGACGGTGGCCGCGATCCTGCGCAGCCACACCCACGACCACCACTCCACCGGAGCGGCGCTGCGCGACGACGTCGCCCTGTTCACCGAACAGCTGAAGCTCGTCAACGTGATCCGCAAGAGCACCGACGCCAAGGCCTTCGCGCAGAAGATCGTGCCCAATGTCGCCGTTTGAACAGACAGGCTCCGCGGCAGCCTTCGACCGGCCGCCCCTGCAGGTCGATGGCTGGGCGCTGACACGGGGCGCCCTTGCCACGCTGGCCTGGACCGCGGTCGCCGCGTCCGTCACCCTGCTCGCGAACAGGAAGGTCGGCTTCGCCGAACCGCTCTATGTCGACCAGACCAATCTCGGCCTCGTCGCATGGGCGGTCCTGCTGGCGATCGCCACGACGATCGGCGCCGTCTGGCCGCCGCTCGGCGCGCGGCTCGGCCGGGCCGCGCCCTGGCTCGTCGTGCTCGCGCTCTTCGTCGGAATCTGGGACCTGCTGACGGCCAAGCTCGGCCTGCTTCCGGTGCCCTTCTTCGCGCCGCCCTCCGCGCTGGTCGAGGTCTATGCCGAGGACTGGCCGCGTCTGGGCGAAAGCGTGCTGCATTCGCTGCGGCTGCTCGCGCTCGGCTTCGCGTTCGGCACGCTCTCCGGCTTCGTCACCGGCGTCGCGATCGGCTGGTCGCGCGGGCTCGGCTATTGGGTCCACCCCGTGCTGCGCTTCCTCGGGCCGATCCCGTCGACCGCGCTCTTGCCGATGTCCTTCTTCTTCTTTCCCTCGAGCTTTTCGGCGGCGATCTTCCTGATCGCGCTCGCCACCTGGTTCCCGGTCACGGTGCTGACCTGGTCCGGCGTCGCCAGCGTCGACAAGGCCTATTACGACGTCGCCCGCACGCTCGGCGCCCGCCGCTCGTTCCTGATCTTCAAGGTCGCGATCCCGGCCGCCCTGCCGCATGTCTTCGTCGGCCTGTTCATGGGGCTGGGCGCCTCCTTCTCGGTGCTGGTGGCGGCCGAGATGATGGGCGTCAAATCGGGCCTCGGCTACTACCTGCAATGGGCCCAGGGCTGGGCCGCCTATGCCAACATGTATGGCGCGCTGATCGTCATGGCGCTGATTTTCTCGAGCCTGATCACGCTGCTCTTCGCCGCGCGTGACCGGCTGCTCGGCTGGCAGAAGGACGTGGTGAAATGGTAGCCGCTTCGCTCACGTTCGCTGCCGATCGCACCGCGCCGACCGCGCGGGGAGCCGATCTCGCGGTCGCCGGTGTCTCGCATGCCTTCGATCTCGAAGGCCGGCCGCTGCCGGTGCTCGACGATATCGACCTCGACGTTCGGGCCGGCGAATTCGTCGCCCTGCTCGGCCCGAGCGGTTGCGGGAAGTCGACGCTGCTGCGGCTGGTCGCCGGGCTCGAACAGCCCTCGCGGGGCCGGATCTCAGCCGCGGGAGAGTTGATCACGGCGCMCGACCCGTCCCGCGTCGTCGTCTTCCAGGACCCGACGCTCTATCCATGGCGCACCGTCTGGAGGAATGTCACCCTCGGGCTGGAGGCGCGCGGCCTGCTCGCCGCACAGAAGAGCCGCGTCGACGATGCGCTGCGGACGGTCGGTCTCGCCGGGTTCGAACGGGCCTTTCCGCGCCAGCTCTCCGGCGGCATGGCGCAGCGCGCAGCTCTGGCGCGGGCGCTCGTCAATGATCCCAGCGTGCTGATCCTCGACGAGCCGCTGGGGAAGCTCGACTCTCTGACGCGGATCGCGATGCAGACCGAGATCGCAGAGCTCTGGCGCCAGCGCGGCTTCACCACGCTGCTCGTCACGCATGACGTGGAAGAGGCGCTGTTCCTGGCCCAGCGCGTCATCGTGCTGAGCGAGCGCCCCGCCCGGATCAAGGCCGAGATCGTCAACGACCTCCCCTATCCCCGCCATCGCGGCGACCCGCGCCTTGCAGAACTGCGCGGCCAGGCTCTCGCCCATCTCGGGCTCGACGCCAGCTGGTGATCGCCAGGCGAAAGCCCTCTCTCCATCACAGGACCCTGTTCATGTCTCGCGTCACCGGGCTCACGCTCGCCCTCTCTCTTGCGGCCTCGACCTTCGCCGCCTCGCCAGCCTTCGCCCATGCCCATCTCAGGACCGCCTCGCCGGCCGAGGGCGCGACGGTCGCCGCCCCGGCCGAGATCGTGCTCGGCTTCACCGAGGCCCTCGAGATCAAGCTCAGCAGCATCACCGTGCGCGACGCGCAGGGCCACGAGGTCCAGCTCGCGCCGGCGGAAGCCGTGGCGGGCGACGGCAAGGCGTTGAAAATCCGCCTGRAGGCGACGGCGCCGGGCCCGTACACGGTCGAATGGGCGGCGACCTCCGTCGATACCCATCGCGTCGCCGGGCAGTACCGGTTCACCGTCAGGCCCTGATGTGACTGCCTTCATCGAGGCGGCACTGCCGGCGATCCGCTGGCTCCATCTCGCCGCCTTGCTGTCCAGCCTCGGCACCGAAGCCTTTCGCCTGCTGGCGTGGGGACGACTGGGCGCCGCGCCCGAGGCTACCTCGTTGCTGCGAAGGCTGGCCCGGTTCAGCCGGGCCGGCGTCGTGCTGTCCCTTGTCAGCGGCGGCGCCTGGCTCTGGTTCCAGGGCAGCGCCATGCTGGGGAACGCCGTCGCGAGCCGGGAGGCGGCGCTCGCCATCCTCCAGACCCTCTTCGGCGGGACCTTGCTGCTGCGCCTCGCCCTGCTGGTCGTCTCGCTGTGGATGCTGCACAGCGAGGGACGCGGCCGCTGGCTCGCCCTGCCCCTTCTCGCTGCCGCCGCCTTCCTGCAAGGCGGGCTCGGCCATGGCGCAGCGACTGAGGGCTGGGTCACGATCGCCCTTGGCCTGCATGTCGTGGCTGCCGGGCTCTGGCTCGGCGCGCTGCTGCCGCTGCTCGCGACGTGTTTTCTCCTGCCCTCGCAGGCGGCTGCCATCGCACGCCGCTTCACGCCACTCGGCCTCGCCTGCGTGCTGACGCTCGCCCTCACCTCGCTGATGCAGGTGCAGGCGCTTCTCGGCACGCTGGCGGCGACGCTCGGCACGAACTACGGGCGGCTCGCCTTGCTCAAGCTCGTCCTGTTCGCGGTTCTGCTCGGGATCGCGAGCGCCAACCGCTTCCGTTTCGTACCGCAGGCGGAGGCCGGCGGGTCGATACGCGGGTTGCGTCGCTCTCTCGCCCTTGAGGCGGGGGTCGGGCTTGCCATGGTCGCGKCTGCCGCCGCGCTCGCAAGCCAGCCGCCGGGTATCCACGAACAGCCGGATTGGCCCTTGCCGCTGCGACCTATTCCGGGCCTGTGGGACGATGCCTATCTGCGCGACGGGCTCCTGCGCCTGCTCGGCCCGATCGCCATCACGGCCGCGCTCTTCATCCTAGCCGTCGTGCTGCGCAAGCTGCGCTGGCCGGCGCTCGCGGCTGGAGCCGCAGCGCTGGTCTATGTCCAGGTGCCGCCATGGCGCCCCTATGTCGTCGCCGCGGTGCCGACAAGCTTTCAGCTCTCACCGACCGGCTATTCCGCGCGCTCGATAGCGGCCAGTCGCGCGCTGTTCCAGCGCGACTGCGCGAGCTGCCATGGCCTCGACGCACGCGGCCGCGGGCCGGTCGCGGTCGCCCACGCGGTCTGGCCTCCGGACCTCTCGGCGCCGCTGATCGCGGGCCGCCCGGGCGGGGAGCTGTTCTGGTCGATCCGCCACGGCGTCGGGCCGATGCCGGCGGCGACCGGCCTCGGCGATGCCGAGATCTGGGCCTTGATCGATTTCATCCGGCTGCGCGCCGGCGCACGCATATATGACCGCTCCGAGATGCGCTTTGCCGGGGCCGCCCGCATGCCGGGTTTCGTCGCCGGCTGCCCGGAGGGCGGCATCCTGGCACCGGGCAACGGCCGGGTTCTGCGCCTGTGGATCGAGGGCACGACCGCGCAGGTCCAGGCTGACGGCGCGGTCGCCCGCTGTCCGGTCGAGGACCCGGAGCCCCTGGCCGCCGCGCTCGCGGAACTGACCGGCGGCGGGCCGCCGCCCGCGCAGGTTCTGATCGACGCCAATGGCTGGCTGCGGCGGGCCTTCAAGACCGAGAGCAGCGCCTCACCGGATATCGTCGCGACCGAACTGAAGAGCATTCGGGAGGCGCCCTACGATGGCTCCAGCCATCACTAGCGCGTGGGCGTGGGCGCCACGCGAATGCGCGGAATGCTGGCGCACCAGCCAGGGAGCGCAGCAGATCGCAACGGATCCACCAAGAGCGCCCGTACGCGACAAGCCCGACTTTCTCCGGGCAGAAGCCGCCGGTACACGGCCGGGTTGCTTGACTCCCCAATCGCAGAATGTTCCCTCTTTGTTCTCATTGAGAGAATGAAATATGCCAGACGATCAGGGGACCATCACGATCATCACCGATCAGGATATCGACGCGGTGCTCTGCGAGGCCAAGGGCGACGCGCGCGAGGCGATCCGCATGCTCCTGCATGATCTCGCAGTCCTGGCCGCCGACGCCGAGCGGCTGGTCTCGAAGGGTTTTGTGCGCGGTCGCGCGCCGTGGAAGAGGATCGGATGATGGTGACGCGCACACAGAGGCATTTCTCGCCCTATGACGCGGAGAAACTCCTCGCCCTGGTCGAGAGCGCCCGGCGCGAGATAGGGCAGTATCAGGCGACGGTACCGCTCAACTCAGCGATACACACGGCACTGAAGGCTTTCAGGGATGCCGCGACCTTGCTCGCCGATACGGCACGCGGTGATGTCGGGACGGGGCGCTCCTTGCCGTCGCACGCGAGATCAGAGCAATCGTGAGCGATACCGGCGGGCGATCGACGTCCGCCTCGCTCGGAACCTGCTGCTCTTGGGCAGGTCATGACGCAGGTTGCGCGTGGCGCAAAGATCATCGCCCTTGGAGGGATCGCGCGTCGGCGCTGGGTACGATCGATCCAGCACCACCAGAGGTTTATATTGATGCATCAGCGCTATTCGATGGCAACTCACAGTTGCGATGATAAACCGGCTGTAATCGTCGGCCAGTGACGCTTCACGATTGGTCTCGACAACCTTGTCATTTCGGTCAATTCTTTCACCGTGGGTCGTCGGATCGAGCATCCGCCTACCCGCAAGACGCAATCTTCAGAGGATGCGGCTATGGCGACGGGAAACGTGAAATGGTTCAATACTGAGAAGGGTTTTGGTTTCATTCAGCCGTCAGACGGCGGCAAGGATGTGTTTGTACACATCACAGCCGTGAAAGAGGCCGGCATGATGACTCTGACCGAAGGACAGAAGGTCGCTTTCGATTTGAAAACCGAACGCGGCAAGACAGCGGCAGGCTCCCTCCAGCTTCTCTGATCACCACCTGACGTCTTTTGCGTCGAAACGGCTTGCCACCTGACGGCACGTCCCGACATCGCATTTGCGCGGTCAGGCAGCGCTTGGAAGGCCAGGACATCCATCGATCAGGCGCGCCGGGCGGGTTTCACGCCCCGGGCAGGCTAGCCCGCGTGGGTAAGACGCTGTGGAACCGGGAACCTTGCCCTGCGAACCTTCGGTCAGCATAGCGCGATCGCTGTCGATGGAACTACGCTTGGCGACGGAGCCGGCAGGACGGCCCGGGATGCCGRATTCGAACCGCCGCTACCGCAGATTGCTTGCGAGGCTATGGCTGAACCTCACAGTTCCGGCGTGCAATGCCGTCACTCTGCCGCGCTCAGGCGCCGTTTGATCCTGCTGAAGGCGATGGGTGTGATGGCGAGATAGCGCGCGATATCCCCCTGGGAGAGGCGGCGCAACAAGCCCGGCTCGAGCATTTGCATGGCCCGAAATCGCTCTGCAGCGGAATCGCAGAGCAAGGCCTGCTCGCGCCGCGATTTGCGCTGCCTGACCCAATCCGCGAACTGGCCGTAAGCGCGCTGCAGATCCGGGTTCTCGGCGATCCGCTGCTGCAACCATGGCAGGGGAATCCGGATGATTGTCGATGGTTCGAGCGTTCGTGCGCCGAAGGCCGGCCCGTTGCCCTCTGCCGCGAACAGGCCCTGATCGGCGATGAAGCTCTTGATCCGTTCATCGCCCTCGGGCGTGACGTAGACCAGCTTGATGAGCCCTTCCGTGAGAATGAACAGATCGGCCGGCGCATTGTCCGGATCGAACAGGACATGGCCCTTGGGACAAGCCCTGGCGGTCCAGAGCCTGTCGCCCCAAAGTTTGTCCTGCAAGGCAAGTTCCCGGAGCTGACCCAGGAGTCGGCCGGCCGGAGAACCTCGCTCATCTAAACCCGGGTTCATCAGGAACGCTCGAAAGCATGGCAGGAGGATCGACGACAGACACAAAGGAGAAAGGGGTCGTTGAAAAACCTGCCTTCGCGTGATTCTCTTGATCCTGATCGGGATTGGGGGCCGGCATGCTGGGTCGCAAGGAACGGGACCAACTGGAGCTGTTCATTTCGGGCACGCTCCGCCAGCTTATTCCTGACGAACATATTCTGGT
>NZ_JBFTRC010000234.1:0-7931 GCF_056399325.1 Allobosea sp. 01N443 | reverse complement strand
GAGCAAGCACCCCGGCTACCGCAGAGAAAAATGCCATGGGACGCTCCTCCTTCACAAGGAAGCCGATCAGCTTCAATATCCGGAAGCCGTCATGATAAGTGCGCAGCTTGCTCTGTGAGCCAGCAGGCCGCTCGTTGTAGACGGTGCTGATCTCGGACAGCGGCATCTTCATTTCAAGCGCATGGACCATCAACTCGGTTTCTATCTCGAAACCGTGTGACATGCCGGGAAAGGACTTCGCATATCGGCGGGAGAAGGCCTTGTACCCAGAGAGCATATCCGTCGTTGCGGATCCGAAGATGTTCTGAACCAGGCCTGTGAGCATCTTGTTGCCCCAAGCGTGCCCGGCTCGGTACGCATCCGCACTCTCGGCGACGCGCGCGCAATTGACCATATCGTATGGGCCCGAAACGACTTGCGCGAGCAATACGGGAGCCGCACTCGCATCATAGGTCGCATCACCGTCGACCATTATGTAGATATCAGCCTCGATATCCGCGAACATTCGCCGGACAACATTGCCCTTCCCCTGCCGCGTCTCAGTCCGAACGATAGCACCCGTCTTTCGGGCGATATCGGCGGTGCCGTCCGTCGAGTTATTGTCGTACACGTAGATCTCAGCCTCCGGTAGCGAAGCCTGAAACCCTGCAACGGTTGCGGCAACCGTCACAGCTTCATTGTAGCACGGTATCAGAACGGCAACGCGAAACTGCGTGGATGAGCTTACAGAATCCATTCGTCTCTCGCTTGCATCGGGACCCGACTTCTTCGACCGGACGGGCTGCGATCTACGGCGGGCGGGGTGCCATGCCACGGTTCTTTCGACGGCACAACCAGACAGTCGCGTCTCAGACGGAATGTTAGACTATCAGAAGCCCACCGGCGGGCCGGGAATCGTCTTGAGATAGCGTTCGGCGACGACGAAGAGGACGAGGTCGGGCTTCACCTCGTCGACCAGCGCAAAATTGAAGTTCGCTACGTTGTGATGTGTGTAGACGGGGTCGCGGAACGTCTGGAACAGCGCCGTGGGGCCCAGTACGTAGTCGGTGAATGAATCGCCGAAGATCACCGCGCGCGGCGCCTGCCGGCGGTCCGTCGTGCGGAAGGTAATGGGCCAGCCCCAGCCATTTCCAGGTTTGCGAATCTCGGAGGTCAGAATACGGCTCGGCCCCTGGCCATTAAGGTTTTCTCCAGTAAATGCGAGATCCTTGTGCAGCCCCAGAAGGTACAGGAGATCGCTGGGGACCGGTCCCTGGCTCGATGTGAAATCGGTGATCGGATCGATCGCCAGCATCGGAAAGCTCGGCTTCAGGCTTGCCATCAGCATGTCATACGCAATCAGCGAGGCACGCTGAGACCAATGGGTATCGCCCTTGAA
The DNA here is from genome assembly GCF_056399325.1 of Allobosea sp. 01N443. Taxonomy (NCBI): domain Bacteria; kingdom Pseudomonadati; phylum Pseudomonadota; class Alphaproteobacteria; order Hyphomicrobiales; family Alloboseaceae; genus Allobosea; species Allobosea sp. 01N443. The sequence goes on along the minus strand of NZ_JBFTRC010000234.1, from coordinate 6,553 downwards.
GTAGAGGCCGGGATGCTTCGCCTTGGCCGCGACGATCGCTTCGCGCGGATCGATGAATGTCAGCGCTGTTCCCTGCAGCCGCGCGGCGATCTGATCTGCGCGCGTCAAGGCGCCGGCGCGACGCGGATATTGCGGAAGCATCTCGGGATAAATCGTGTTCTTGTCAGGTGCCAGCAGCATAGCGAAGGCGATGCCGCGCTTGGCGAGCCATTCCCGATTAGCCTCCATGCGGGCCACCCACTGCTCGAGTTCGCCCTGCGTGAAGATATCCTGACCCGTATGCTGCTCCATGATCCGTTCGGCCGTGTAGAACAGCCATTCATCGCGACCGATAGCAACCTGGGGATTGCTGCTGACGCCAAGACTGTGACGGGTCAGGCTGTTGAGGCGAACGAGCTGATCGCGCAAGCCGAAATGGTCGTTGACATAAGTCTCGAGCAGCCGCGACAGCTTCAGTGGGCGCGCCAAATCTTGCCAGCCGGGAGCACGGGCGAGCAAACGGTTCTCGCCCTGCCCCATCCCCGCCCCGCCGACGAACTGCAACACCATCGGCGCGAGCGAGATCAGCCCGAAAACCGCGATGACCAGCCATGACGGAATGCGCCAGGGCCGACTGAGCGCCAGAGTGACGGCGCGATCGATCTCTGCCCGCATGGCCCCCGCTCAGAACCGGAAATAGATGAAGGGATTATAGGCCCCGCCGGCGAGACTCATAGAGACCAACCCCAGGACCAGCACCAGACCGGCAAGGCGCACGAAATCAACCACCGGCCACATCCTGATGAACCAGCGTGACATGCCGTCCAGTGCGGCCTGCCCCCATGGACCCGCAGCGGCAAGTCCGACCAGACAAGCGAGCAGCACGTCTGCGCCGATGAGCCGCTCCAGGGTGGGCGCAAACGGCGCTGGCGCCCCCAACCCCACCATCGCCTTTAGGAAGCTCATGGCCTGGCCCATGCCGTCTGCCCGGAAGAATACCCAAGCCAGCATGACGAGGAGCAACGTGTAGACCGCACGGATGACGGTCGGCAATCTTTCCAGCCGCGCGCCGACACCCGCTCGCTCCATCACCAATGCCGTACCATGGAGCATCCCCCAAACGACGAAGTTCCAGGACGCGCCGTGCCAGATGCCGCATAGAAGAAAGACGATGAAGAGGTTGCGATAGGTCTGGAGAGGCGAGCCGCGATTTCCGCCAAGTGGGATGTAGACATAATCGCGAAACCAGGACGACAACGAGATATGCCAGCGGCGCCAGAATTCCGTCACCGAGAGCGAGGCATAGGGATAGTTGAAGTTGATCGGGAAAGTGAAACCGATCATGAGGGCGAGACCGATCGCCATCAGCGAATAGCCGCCAAAATCATAGTAGATCTGCAACGTGTAGCCGATGACGCCGGCCCAGGCGATACTGGTGGACAGCTGATCGCTCGGCAACGCGAAAACAACGTCGACACTGGCCGCTATCGTGTTGGCGATGAGCACTTTCTGGCCGAGGCCAATCACGAATATCCGGATTCCTGCCGCGACACGCTCCATGGTGAAAACCGGCTGGTGGAGCTCGGTCACGATGAATTTGTAACGGATGATTGGTCCCGCCACGAGTTGCGGGAACATCGAGATGTAAAGGGCGAGGTCGCGCAGGCTGCGCTCAGCCGGAACGTCCCGCCTGTAGACGTCGATCAGATAGGACAGGGCATGAAAAGTGTAGAACGAAATGCCAAGTGGCAAGGCGATCTTCACGAACGCCCCACTCGGAGCCGCTTGGTTGAAAAGAAAGGCAACGGTTTCGGCGAGGAAGCCGAGATACTTGAAGATGATCAGGATCAGCAGGTATACCGAGACACCGGCGGCAAGGATCAGCTTGCGGCGCCTCTTGTCTGACTCGGCATCAATCATGATGCCGAGTCGATGGTTTAACCCGATGGACCCGAGCAGCAGGAATATATAGAGCGGCTCGCCCCAAGCATAAAAAAACAGGCTAAAGGCAAGAAGCACATTCTTGCTGCGACCGAAGGCATAAAAGCAAATCAGCGTGATCGGAAGAAAGTAGTAGAGGAAAACGATACTACTGAAGACCATCGTTTTTGCCAGCGCCTAACGTGCGTGCCTTCGCCTGCAGCAATGCAGGCGGGGGACTAGCTCAATTTCTCGAGGGTTACGAAATGACCGGCGAGTGTCAGCGGCTTATCCAGCTTCCAGCGCCCATTCATCTCAGCGACAAACTCGTCGGTCGCTAGCTGGGCACCTTCGGAGAAGAAGCCGTAATCGTCGACGACTACGCGGGCCCCCGGCAGCATGCGGGCGTCGAGGAAGTGCAGAGCGTCCTTGATCGGTTCGTAGAAATCGAAGTCGACATAAGCGAAGGCGACCCGCTGCGGCACATCGGGCCGCTTGATTGTCTGATTGACCCACCCCTTCATCACCCGCAGGCGATCCTTGGGGAATTTCACCTTCTCAAGGCGACCGAGCACCTCGGTCTCGGCCGACTTCATGGTGCCGCGATAGCGCTCCATCGAGCCGAGGCCAAAGATATCGTCGATCAGCTTGTCTTCCTTGGTCGGAGCCGGCAGGCCTTCGAAGGAATCGAACAGCCAGAACACCCGCTTGGTGTCCATGATCTCGCTAGCGATGAGCTGGGACGTAGCGCCCTGGGCAACACCGAATTCGCAGATGTCGCCTTCGACCTTTAGCGCCTTATGCAACGCGTCAAGGAGGTAGAGAGCCTCGCAGACATTGGTACCGATCAGATCTGCCAGACGCTCCTCACGGCCGGGGTTGGCGGGGAGATCCGGCAGCGCGGTCATGCGCAAGAGAGCCTCGATCTCCTGGCCGTCGCGCCTGTGAATCGTGCGCATGGTCTCGCTCAAGACGAGCCGGTTGCGGAGTTCGTTGAGTTCGTCCTCGACACTCCCGGCGTTTTCGACGCGCGTCACGGCCTGAATGCGGCGAATGTCGTATCCAAATGACCGCGCCAGATCGCGGACAGCATTCTTCAGGCTCATTGTCGATATCCCCTACTTTTTCCCGCCCCGCCCCTTTCGGGAAACATCGAGACACATGCCGATCCGGACGCCGTAAGCCCGAAGGCCCGAGCACAGCGCACCAACAATCACGATCAACCACGAATGATCCGACGGGTCGATACCTCGTTGAATCGTCTACGACAAGCGCTGAGGTTGCTTATCCCGCATATCGATTCATCAGGCATCTCCCGCTGCAGCGCCCGATCTCTACGCGCGAAATCGCCTTGCAACTGCCGCCAATGCCCCGCACTTAGGCACAATTCTGCTTCCGCCATACTGCAGCGCAAGAAGACCCGAGAGGTGCCCCTTGACAACGGTGAGTATCATTATGGCGACGCGCAATGCAGAGGAGTTTCTGCCGGACGCACTGGCAAGCATTTCTCGATCGATCCGGAGCACGGCAGCCGTCGAGATCCTGGTGGCGGATGGCAACTCCAGCGACGGGACCTTGGCGATCGCGACTGCTCACGCCGGCCTCAAAGTGGTTTCTCGGCGCGATACTGGCATCTATGACGGCATGAACCAAGCGATCGCGGCCGCGACGGGCGACTACTGCCTGATCCTGAACAGCGACGACCTGCTATTGGACGAGGCGCTTGGCCAGGCCATCGGAATACTCGAGGCGCGCCCCGATACCGGATTCGCCAGCGCTCCCGCTCTTTTCGGATCGGGCCTCAACGATGCGCTTCTCCGATCGCATCCAGCCCCTCTTACCGCAGAAGGGGCTCTATTCGGTGTTCCGGCGATCAATGCACGCCTGTTTCGACGCAACGTTCTTCAGGGCGCGGGCCCCATCCGAACGGATATCGGCCTCGCGGCCGACAGGGAGTTCATGGCACGCTTCGCTCGCACGGGCGTAACTGGCGTCAGTGTCGAAACACCACTCTACCTCTACAGGGTTCATCAGGGATCGCATACGATCTCGGGCGATCGAGCAGGCCGGCAGCGCGTTTACGAGGCAGAAGCCCAGCTGGCTCGCTTCCTCACCACAGACGCCGATCCCAGAATTCGCCAACTGGCAAGTGCGGCGGGCGCCGTCGCGGCGTTGAAAATGCGGGTCAGTCGCAGCCGGCCGCCCGCTATAGCTAAGGGGCAAAAGCAGCAACAGGGTGCGCCCATGGGGCCGATCGACCTGTGGCGCGGTCTAATTCTGGCCCGTAAATGGCGAGGCCGACTATCCGGCTACTAGCCATTGGGTGATGCCCGCTCCGATCCGAGCCACCATCTCTGCAGGTGCAACCTGAACCGGGGTCGCAGCAGCCACGAATGAGCCAAGGCTCGCACGCACCCTCCCAGATCGCCGGAGAAGTACCGCGTCGAGGCCTTTTCGATAGCGAGATAGGCGGCCATGTTGCGTCTGAGGGGCTGGGGCAATCGATGCGCTGCACCCCGCGCCAGCCATTTCTCCGAGAGAATGGACGCTGCGCGGTCCAATCGGTCGCGGGACGGGCGCCCACCCACGCGGACCTCGACCTCGACGGCGTCAACAACGGCGACGCCCCCTCCCGCCAGCGCAAGGCGCAGAAACCAATCGAGATCCTCCAGCCGCTCTAACCTCTCGTCGAGAAGACCAACACGCGCGAATGCTTCGCGCGGTACCAGCGCCGTCGAGCCGGGCCCAAACCAACAGCCTGACGCGAAATCGGCAGGGTCTGCGCTGGCCACTGGAATTCGGATCGCTGTGGCGCCGGTTGCCAGCTCGAGCCGGCGAAAGCCGGTCGCCACGCTGGTTAGCGACGGCCACCCACGTGCCATTCCGTCTTCGGCGAAAGCCACCTGACGGGCAAGCTTGCCCGGCAACCAGATATCGTCTGAATCGAGGAACGCGATCCAGGGAGACGTAGCCTCGCTAATTCCGCGGTTCCGAGCGGCGGCAGCACCCGCGTTCCGGCTGAGCCGGATCAGGCGTACGCGCGGATCGTGGGCACAATCAAGTGGAACCCGATAGGGCTCGGGCGAGCCATCATCGACGACAATAACCTCGAAATCGACGCCGTCTTGCTGGATAACGGACCGCAACGCGACATCCGCCTCCTGCTGTCGGCGGTAAACCGGGATAATGACCGAAACTTTCATAGGGAATCCGACTGAGACCGCACACACCACACCTTGTAGCCCAATGCGCCTGCGCCGGGCATTGCCCTTCATTGGCCTCGACGGGAGTGCGCGACCGCAACGAGCATCGCAACGGCGATAAAGGCACCGGGCCGTCGGAGCCTGACATGACCTAGCCTGTCAACGTCGCTGGAGTAGATGACACGCGAGCGGGGATATTCAAGCCCACCCCGTCCGCCAGACCGCGAACTTCGCCTTGGTCTCGGCATTGGCCGGATAAAGCCCGAAAATGGTTTCGCCGGCGCGGACACGTTCTTCGACAAAATCCTCGTAGGCCGTCTGCTCATAGGCCTCCTCGGCGATCTCATTGGCGAGATGCGCCGGGATCACGCAGACCCCCTCACCGTCTCCAACCACGATGTCACCGGGGAACACCGGCACATCGCCACAGCCGATCGGGACATTGATATCGGCCGCGTGGTGGCGGATCAGATTGGTAGGAGCGCTCGGCCGGCTGTGAAAGGCCGGAAACGGCATCTGCGCGATATCTGGCGAATCCCGGAAGCCGCCATCGGTGACAACGCCGGCAACGCCTCGCTGCATCAGCCGCGAGACCAGGATGCCGCCAGCCGACGCCGCGCGCGCGTCCTTGCGGCTGTCGATCACCATGACATGGCCCGGCGGGCACGCCTCAACCGCCTTGCGCTGCGGATGCTCGATATCGGCGAAGACGCCGAGATGGTCGAGATCCTCACGCGCCGGGATGTAGCGCAGCGTATAGGCCTCGCCGACCATCCGCGGCGCCGCGGTTCCCAGCGGCCGCACGTCCTGAATGAAGACATTGCGGAAGCCGCACTTAAACAGCGCGGTCGTCAATGTGGCGCTGGAGACGCGCTTCAGCTTTTCGCGATTTTCGGGGGTCAGCAAGGACGTCATCGGAAGGTGATCCTCATTCGCTCAAAGGAGGCGGCATACGACGCTGATAGTCGCCGCCCCGGGGCTGCACCGCCGCGCAGCCTCGGAGCCATCGCGTTTCACTCGATCTTTACATTCGCCTTCTGCGCCACCTCGGCCCAACGCTTGGTTTCGGCGGCGATATGGGCGGTGAAATCGGCCTGGTTCGAGCCAACCGGGTCGACCCCAAGCTTCCTGAGCTGCTCGACGGTTGCCGGCTCGCGCATGATCGCCTGCACCTCGGCAGAAAGCTTGTCGACGATCGGTTTCGGCGTCGCGGCAGGCGCAAAGAAGCCGTGCCAGGAGGTCGCGGCATAGCCCGGAATGAACTCGGCCAGCGCCGGAAGGTCCTTGGCCACGGCGAGCCGTTCCGGCGTTGCGGTCGCGAGTGCCCTGATTTTGCCGGCTTCCACATGCGGCCACGCTATGGTGATGTTGTCGAAGGAAAGCTGGATCTGGCCGGAGAGCAGATCCTGGGTCACCTGCCCGCTCGATCGGTAGGGTACATGGGCCATATC